>CAXUIV010000296.1:0-6378 GCA_964250875.1 uncultured bacterium | reverse complement strand
CTTAAACCCAACACGCGCATCTTCGACATGATGAGCAGCTGGGTTTCGCATCTGCCAGAGGAAATGCAGTTCGCTCATGTTGAGGGACATGGTCTCAACGCCGAGGAACTGGCGCGAAATCCTCAGCTGAATCATTACTTTGTCCAGAGTCTGAACGAAAATCCTAAACTACCCCTACCGGATCAAGATTTTGATGCCGTCCTCAACTGCGTCTCAGTTCAGTACTTACAGTATCCAGAGGCGGTGTTTGCCGAGATTCATCGCATCCTGAAGCCGGGTGGAGTGGCAATCTTCAGCTTCTCCAACCGGATGTTTTATGAGAAAGCAATTCAGGTATGGCGAGATGGTTCTGAGGCCAGTCGGGTGCAGTTAGTCAAGAGCTACTTTGAATCGGTACCTGGATTCAGTCCGCCAGAAGTGATCGCTCGTCAGTCCGCTGCCCCCAACTTCCTGAAATTGTTAGGTGCGGCGGGTGGAGATCCTTTCTATGGGGTGATTGCTTATCGCCGCTGATCGGATAGCTTTGATCTGCTTAAGAACGATAAAGTTATTGCAGTTGAAGCATAAGGAGGCGGCTATGCGTAATGTGCGGAAAATTTTAGCGACTTTGCTGCTATCAATGTTGCTACTGGTGTCAGCCTGTACCCCTCAGGCTCCTTCCCGTTATGACCAAGCCCAAAAGGAAAGCACTCAACAGAAGACTGGACTAGCGGTTGTTAAAGATGCCGAACAGGGTAGCAGCTTCAACAAATTTTTCCCTAGTACGCAGGCTGGCTATGCCAGAGTTTATACTCAGGAGAAAAAGGGGTTTGCTGAAGCTAAGTTAAAAAAAGGCGGTCAGGAACTAGCAGTTATGTCTATTTCTGACACCAAAAGCCTTCCCACTGCTGCTGCAAAATATAAGCAGAGTACTAAGACAATAGCTGGCTATCCAGCCGTTAGCCAAGGTATTAACGGCACCTCTGTCTTAGTCGCTGAGCGCTACCAGGTTAAAGTGCAGTCGCGCAACCCTTCCTTTACCCAGAGCGATCGCGAAGCTTGGCTACAAAAATTTAATCTCAACGGCTTAGCTCGTCTGGCTGGGACGACTTGACACTCCCCAACATTCAGCTGATTAACGCAAACTTTGGAGGCTGTTGTGAGCAAAGCGATTTTTGAATTGGTGAATGACCTGCCGACTAACAACTTGACCGTTTCGATGCTGCGAGCGCTTGATTTTGTCGCTCCCGGTGAGTGGCAAAACGTGGTCGGCTTTGATAACACTATTCGCGCCGTGACTGGCGAAACTGACGAGGATTTGATCCAGCAAATCGGTGAGCGAGCGATTTATCTATACAATGACCGCTCGCAGGGATATCAGCGAGCAATGTGGCTCTACCAAACCGTTGATAGAACAGATAGGGCAATTGGTTCAGCGATTTTGGCTAACAAAGTGGGTGAAAAAATTCCCCTGCTGGGTTTCTTAAACCGGGTTACTCCCAAGGCTGAGAAAGCTCAAACGATCGATCTCTCTTTAAAGTTGGTAGCTGAGTTGGTTGCCTTCTGCCAAATCAACGGCATTCCGGGAGACAGTATTGGGGACTTTGTGGCATCCCTAGGTGAATACAGTGGTGAGTCTCTGATTCGGATGGTGGCTTTAGTCTGTGTTGACGGTCTCATTCCCCTAGGTCCTGACTTCATTCTTAAAGTTCAGTCAATCCTGGGTCAGACTACTCCTAAGGATTTGGAACAGAACTCCACATTCAAAGATATGAATGAACTGATTCCTGGCGCGAGTTCCGCAGGCAAGCTAGACTTCATCGGTCAAAGCTTTGACTCAGTTAAAGGCTGGATGGGTGATGTTGTTAGCTCTAAAAGTTTAACGCCAGAAAAAGTTGTCAATAATCTGCAACACTTTGTCGAAGTCTCCGCTGATAAGCTAGACTATCTCGGTGCATTTCTGGATGTCAGCACTAACTACTATGAACACACTGGGACTCAGACCCTGGCACGGCGCTTGATTGAACGAGCAGTAGCAGAGATTTAGCTAATTTGTTGGGCGATCGCTAGATGGGCGACAATCGACATAAAATCCGCGCTCACTCCAGTCCCTATGATCTTGGGGTGAGTGCGGATCATATCCGTTGCCAACACGAGGGCAGTTTTGGTTGGAGGTGTGTTCAGCAACAAAGGTCTGACTTTTCCTCGCAGTGGCAATCTCAGGTATCAAAACTACATCATGGCGGCGCGAGTGGTCGGTCCAACCATCCCTGTAGGGGTGATGTTTTTGGAATTTTGGAATTTGATAACTGCTGCTCGTGTCTGCTCGTCAAAAGTTCCACTAATAGAGCCAGAGTAGAATCCTTTCTGTGTCAAAAACTTCTGAACAGCTCTGACTTGTCCTCCTGTACTGCCAATTTTAAGCATGGTATTGCCATGGCTCATCATGGCATCATGGCCCATCATGGCATCATGGCCCATCATGGCACCTCCTGGATGACTCATACTTTGAGCAACAAGGACAGCGCTCGAAGCACTGTGCTGGTGAAGATTAGTACTGGAGTATGCAGGCAGAGCGATGGCTAGGGTAAGACCAGACAAACACAAGACTTTGAAATTCATATTTTCCTTCTAGCTTTCTGAGTTGTTCGTTTGGCGAAGTTATAGTCGCTACAAAGTGCCTATAACTCCGCCAGGGTTCCTTTGTTATACGAGCTGGCCTCTCTTTTGGATTGAAAACAACTCAAACGTCCATATCGCGTAGCCAAGTCGCTGATGTTGACGTGTCTTGAAGTCTCAACTTAACTTCAAAGTCTCTAACTCATATTTCAGGGCGACATTTTTCTGCCACTGAGGAGATATGTTGTCATTTGCCCCTTGCCTTTCACTTCAACGGCACCCCGCCGCTCAAACAAGTATTGCGGCTGTAATAGCTCATAGGTAGCTGCTGTCACTTGAATTTGCTCTGGCAAACCATGTGATTCCATGCGACTAGCGGTGTTAACAGTGTCACCCCACAGATCGTAATTAAACTTTTTGCAGCCAATGACTCCCGCCACTACTGGTCCACTATGGATGCCGATGCGTAGGCGTAAGGGGGGCAAGTCACGTCTCCCCATGTCGTGTATGTTGAAGCGGGCCATTTCTGCTTGCATATCAAGTGCCATTTCGGCGATCGCCTCAGCGTGATCTGCCCGTCGCGTTGGTAGTCCTCCAACCACCATATAGGCGTCGCCAATTGTCTTAATTTTCTCCAAACCGTGCTGCTCAGTCAGCTGGTCGAAAGCGGAGAAGATTTGGTTGAGTAAGTCTACTAGCTGAATCGGGCTTAGGGCAGCAGCAATCTGGGTAAAGCCAACAATATCAGCAAACAACACCGTGACCTCAGCAAAACTTTCAGCAATGTTGGTCGGGGAGAGTTTCAAACCCGCGCCTACTTGTTTTAACTGATTAGCTACCGGCTCTGGCAGAATGTTGAGCAACAGGCGTTCGGTTTGTTCCTGTTGGTGGCGCAGGGCTGCTTCTGCTTGTTTACGCTTAACAAACTGACCCAGTTGGCTACCAATCGCAACCATCATCTGTAGCAGATCTGGATCGGGTTGCTGAACTTCGCGGCTAAAGAAAGTCATAACCCCCAGTACGGGCGAAACAGGCGAAACGGGCGAAGCGATTGCACTTTCGTGATTAATTCCAGGTTTCACGAGCGGATGTGCCCCAGCATCTAGAATCGGAAACCCAAAGGCTCCACGCATCCCCGCCATCTCCGCAGTCTCTGCTCTCCTAAAGTTAGGATGCTTAATAACGTCGCTAATCCAGTAAGGAGAACGGCTGGCCCAGACGAGACCAGGCAACCCTACACCAGGAGCAAAGGTGGTCTGCCAAGCAATCGAAATGAACTCTGGAATAATGACTGATGGCCGTACCCAAGTGTTCACACATCTCAGCACGGCTGCACTACAATCTCTACTAATGAAGCCCAAGTACTGATCTGGTGTCCAAAGTTCGCCCAGCTCCCATCCTAAGCTTTCACACAGCGCTTGTAGAGTTCTGGGAATGGCATCGTCTACGGTAGCAGATTCTGACAAAACACAGGTCGTAGCATACTGTGCCGCTAGACGCTGTTGAGTCCGTCGGCGCTCAGTGATATCGCGACCAGTATAGATAAAATCCGGTAATTCTTGGGCGTCCGTCTGAAGCGCCGAGCAGGAAAAGGCAACGATGACACTTTCTCCTGTTTTCGTTTGACAAACCACTTCTGCATCACGCCAGCAATTCTGGTATAAGGTACATTGCTGACGTGATTGAAGTAGTAGATCGGTGTCAGCAACTATCATTGAGAGCGACTGATTAATCAATTCAGATTCGCCGTATCCGAATAAATCAATTGTTGCCTGATTTACTGTTTTTATACTACCCGATGCCGTTGTTACCAGTAAGGCATCTGAAATAGAAGTAATAATCTTGTCAGCATAATCTTTAGCGTCAGATAAAGCAGTTAACAATAAACTTTTTTCATTAGCCGCCTGTACTAACTTCTGCTCTAAAACCATTTTAGATGTGACATCTTCTAACCAGATGATCAATCTACCCTCAATTTCGTCATCTGAGTCATTGACAATATAGAAATTAAAATACAGAGAACCGTGCTGAGATCGAGTGATGCCTTTTAATTCAAAACTAACCTGTCGTTCTTCAAAAATGTTGATCAGAATATCTTCAATTCCAACCAGTTCAGGAAAGCAGTCGCGGACATCGCCTCCCGGCAGCACCTCATGAGAACAATCAGCATATCGCTGCACACCGGGAGATGCCTCTATGATGTTAAATCTTCGGTTCACGGTCAAATATTCCCGGCGAACCGAACCTAAAAAAGTTTGAAGTTTATTTAATAGGGCACTCATGCCGTTCTACTATTTTGTAAGCTAATTTCTGAAAGATTTCGTCAACCCCTTTGCCTGTCTTTGCCGATGTTGAATAGGTTGCTAACACTTGCTTTTGCTCTTTAAACTGACAGTAGCTCATTAGTTTTGTCATTTTCTCCTCATTAACTAAGTCTGATTTGTTTAATGCTACAATAATGCTCCCTTTTGGATTAACAGATAGGAACAGTTGAACATGCTCTTTGATTCGCTCAATAGTCTCTTGACGGGTGACATCGGCAACGATCACTGCACTGCTGGCTCCTTGCAAGTAAGATGGAGCGATCGCTTTAAACTTGGTGTGCCCTTCTAAATCCCAAATCAGTAGCTGTAGATTGACTGCCTGCTGTTCTACTCCAGACAATTCAAGCAGTCTGCGAGAGATTTTCACCCCTACAGTTGAAAGATATTGATCGCTAAACTGACGATCTACAAATTGGCGGATCAAACTAGTCTTACCTACACCAAAGTCACCAACAAGGCACATTTTCTTAGAAAGAGTAACCATAAATATTAATATCTAATTACGTGTGACGACCTCAAACTCTACACACCTACTTGACGATGCGGGCTGAGTAGAATCTACATGCATTGGCATGACCTCTACAGCTTGCAGCCGTTCTTCATTAATACCCTGAAGCACGAGGGCATCTCGCACCGTTTTAGCCCGCCGTAGTGCTAGCTGTCGATTCTCGTCAGGGTTGCCGCTAGGATCACTGTGGCCTATTACCCGAAGATGCTCTTCTGGATACTGACTCAAAAGCACTTTGAGCTGAGCAATCTTTGGTAAATCTGCTGCTTTTAAGTCGGCAGAGGCAAGCTCAAAGTAGACTCGAATGGCGATCGCTGATGGCTGTAGCTGTAGAGTGTTGGTGACAGACTGCACACCTGGAATTTGCTGAAACGCTTGGGTGATTCTCTTAGCATCTACCGATTGGTTTACGGCTCCTGTCACCGTGACTGACCCTGCTGCATAATGGGCTGAAATGGAAATGCCTGCCATTTGGTTTAGAACAGTTGTCACCCGTTTTACCTCAGATGCTGCTAGTACAGGATCGGGGGGTACATTGACAGCTAGGATCTTGTTGTTTAAGTTGACACCCACAAAGCTCTTAACGATTTGCTCAGCTCTCTGACGAAGATACAAATTTGGCACCCGTCCAGAGAGCTGTAGCGTTCCTTGATCAGCATTAACATTCAGACGATAAACGGATAACTCTGGGGCTGAAGCTAAGGCTGAAGCTGTTTCTGCCTCAAGGCGGCGGTCAAGGGTGTCGCGGTATTGATAAAAGCCCCAAGGTAGGAAAGTTAAGCTCAGAATTACCAAGCTAGTACTCAAGAGGACTGGGAGTCCGGTTTTTTGTGGCTTTGATGGTATTTCAAGCAACTCTTCTAGAATTGAGTTTACCTGTCTGGGAATGGTGGCAGGGTCCCCCTCAAAGAACTCAATGGGTTTGCCGTAGCTTTGGACGATAGGAAT
>CAXUIV010000295.1:0-6387 GCA_964250875.1 uncultured bacterium | reverse complement strand
TCGCAGTCGCAAGGAGGTCAAGGTTTGGCCATGACTTTCGTTAAATTGCAGGTAGCAACTGGAGGAAAAAATATTCCCGACTCTGGAGCCAAACCCAAAATCAAACATCAGTTATTTCCTGGCATCACTTACAAAGCGCAAACTAGAAAACAGTTTGGAAAAGTCGTAAACCTAGAGGTAACCATCACAGATGCAGGACAAGTGCAAGCTGCTAAGATTCAAACAGGGTCTGGAGATGCTGAGTATGATGAGTTGGTTAAGGATCAGCTCCTGAACTGGGAATTTGAGCCAGCTCTCCAGGCTGGTAAGCCCGTTGACAGCTTTCTGGACATATCTGTAAAACTTGACCCTATGTAGGTAAGGGTAGACCATCAATAAATGCAAAGTTGTGCTATCCTAGTGCAGGTGCCTTTTGAAGGTTCTTATTGCGGGCGTAGTTTAGTGGTAAAACCTTAGCCTTCCAAGCTAATGATGCGAGTTCGATTCTCGCTGCCCGCTTCTAAGCTCTCCAGTTTACCGAGCTGTAACCACTGCCAACAGCTGATCAATCATTTCCATCAGCCTGCACGAGTTTGCAGTTGTGTTCTACTGGTGCTGAAGCACAGCTACAAACAACCGGGCTAAGTACAATGGCTTCAGTTATGTTCTTTGCCTAAAAAGCAATCAGGACTCAGCACTCCTGATTGTTTACCCAGGAGTAAATAGGTGGTCATGTCTCCTCGACCTCTAACAGATAAGACACCTCGTTTCTCCAACAGGTACTTATGCTTTATGAGATCGTAGGTTACGGCTGTAACCTGAATAGCGCCATCAACGCCTTGGGATTCCATCCGGCTAGCAATGTTAACGGTGTCGCCCCACAGATCGTAAATAAACTTTTTGATACCGATAACGCCTGCGACCACGGGCCCACTGTTGATGCCAATCCGTAGCTTGAAATCTTCACCCGTCTCTGCGCCTATTTTCACCATTTCGGCTTGCATATCTAATGCCATCTCTGCAATGACTACAGCATGGTCTGGGCGGGGTGTGGGCAAACCAGCGACCACCATGTAGGCATCACCAATCGTCTTAATTTTCTCTAACCCGTGCTGCTCAGCCAGCTGGTCAAACCTTGAGAAGATGAGATTAAGGACCTGAACGAGTTCTTTTGCAGATGTCCGAGCTGAGAACTCGGTGAAGTTAACGATGTCGGCAAACATCACTGTACTTTCAGCAAAGCTGTCGGCGATCGTGCCCTGCTCCATTTTTAACCGCTGCGCAATTGGCGCAGGCAAGATATTCAGCAGGAGTTCATCCGATTGTGACTGCTGATAACGCAGTGCCTCCCGTGCCACCTTACGTGCCGTCACATCGGAGATAGTACCCTCGTAGTAAAGTAAGCTGCCAGTCGAATCACGGACTGCGCGAGTGTTCTCTGAAATCCAAATCACAGTACGGTCTTTACGATAGACCAAAGACTCAAATTCAAATACAGCGCTGTCTGCTTGAATAGCGGCAATAAACTCATCCCGACGGTGAGGATCAACGTAAAGTTGTCGCGAAATGTCTTTGATACTTGTAATAAGCTCCTCTGGGGAAGAGTAGCGAAAAATTCTTGCCAGTGCAGGGTTAGCGCTCATGAAGCGCCCAGACGATGTTGTCTGAAAAATTCCCTCAATCGCATTCTCCACAATACTGTGGTACCGCTGTTCAGCCAGACGCAGCGCTTCTTCTGCCTGCTTGCGCTGAATCACCGAACCCAGTTGGGTAGTCACCACCGATACTAGCTGCACCAGTCGCCGATCTTGTTCGCGAGGTTCAACCGTGAAGAACACAAGTACAGCCAACACCCGTTCACCGACAACAATCGGAATGCCCAAACAGGATTTGAGGCCGCTCTCAAGTACCATCCGAGCATCGACAGACATAGTGTCTTGGTCTGAGATGTCCTGAATCCACTCTGGCTGCTTGGATGACCAAACTCTACCAGGTAAACCAATGTTTGGAGCAAACCGGCACACCTCACTGAAGCGGTGAAATCTCTCTAATTTCTCTAGGGCAGGTATGAGGGTGCCGTCTTCACCTGTACTCGTGTACCAGGCGGAGCTGGATTCAAGCATGGTGCCATCAGAGTTGGGGATCCAGGCTTGGCCATAATTCCAGCCGATAGTTTTACACACCTGGCACAGGGTGACTTTCAAGGCAGAGTAAAAGTCTTGAGACTCACCGATTGCTTGCGTAATCGATTGTAGAAGGCGGATCTGCTCTTCTGCTCTTTGACGCTCCTTAACCTCCTGTTGCAACAGGAAGTTTTGTTTGCGGATCTTCTTTTGTAAGTTCTGAATACTCAGATGACTGGCAATCCGGGCTAGAACCTCTTCAAGTTGAATTGGCTTAGTGACGTAATCTACGGCTCCGACATCAAAACCTTTTACCTTGTCTGCTGTCTCATTGAGTGCCGTCATGAAAATCACAGGGATATCTTGCGTTGACTGATCGGCCTTCAACCGGCGGCAGGTTTCAAACCCATCAACTTTGGGCATCAGTATATCCAACAGGATTAAATCCGGCTGTGCATAGACAGCTTGCTCAATAGCACTCTCCCCATCTATCGCCACTAAAACTTCAAACCCAGAAAGGTTTAAAAAGTGACCCAGCATTTCTAGGTTAGCTGGGTTATCATCAACAATTAAGATGACGCCTCCTGCCGAATTTTCCACACTCATTCGTTCTTTAAGATATAAGTTTTGAGAAATTCCTGAATTTGTTTGATTTGAAAGCCTTTTGCTAGTTGACGCAGCTCAGATACAAACGGTATAAATTTATTGTCTAGTTGCTCAAGCCTTGCAGCTTGCTCTAGAATGCCGCCGATGTTGCCTCTTCTAGCAAACTCCAATAGGATGGCACTGTTCTCCAGCGGAATAACTAAATTTGAATTTTGAACATCCTTTTCATTCTTTGTTTCTTCTACTTCGTCCTGTTCGTAAATCCATTCCAGCTGTAAATGCGTCTGTAGCCGATTTAAAAGATTCTTTACACAAACTGGTTTAGGTATAAAATCATCGCAGCCTGCTTCTGCGCTCTGTTGTTGATTGTAGTCGAACACACTAGCCGATGTAGCAATGATCACAGTATCTTTAATGTTGATTGATTGTCGAATCTGCCGAGTAGCTTCAAATCCATTCATGATCGGCATTGTCAAGTCCATCAAAATTACATCTGGCTTAGACTCATGCGCTTTACGCAGGCAGTCGTTTCCGTCTGTTGCTTCTAAAATTTGAAACCCCAAAGGCTCAAGTAAATGAACCAAGACGGAGCGATTTTCTCGGTTGTCGTCTGCTACCAGAACTTTACACCTTTCTCCTTTAAATCCAATAATATTGCCTCCAGTCTCAGTGGTTTTAGTAGCTTCTAGCACTTCGGGCAAATCTAAATCTAGCCAAAAAACGCTGCCAACACCGAGTGTACTTTTTACTTCTAACGTACTGCCCATTAGCCTCGCTAGTTTCTGGCTAATTGCCAGTCCCAGCCCTGTACCTTCGACCCGACGGTGGCTATTGTCGATTTGGTGGAACGGTAGAAAGATTTCTGTCAATTTATTTGAGGCGATGCCAATGCCAGTATCTTCTACCTGAAACCTAATTTTTGGACTTAGGGATTGCGAATAGTCCTCTGCTCCCAGATCTACATAACTAACTTTGAACACGACCCCACCAGTTTCGGTAAACTTGACAGCGTTTCCAAGTAAGTTGATTAAAATTTGCCGCAGCTTCTGCTCATCACCTCGAACTAGGGCAGGTAGTGGAGATGATGTGTAACTAAACGAAATGTTTTTCTGCTCAGCACCGATCAGGAAAATCTCCGCAATATTATCAAGCAACTCAGGAAAACGAATATCGCTGAGTTGAATCTCCATCTTCCTAGCTTCAATTTTTGAAAGATCTAAAATGTCGTTGATCAGCGCTAGCAAGTGGTCACCACACTGCTGAATGATGCTTAATCCATCCTGTTGTTTGGTAGTTAAGTTTTTTTCACGTTTAAGAATGTATGCATATCCCAAAATTCCGTTCAAGGGAGTCCGGAGTTCATGGCTCATATTCGCCAGAAACTCACTCTTGGCACGATTAGCGGCCTCAGATGCTTCTTTAGCCTGTTTTAGTGCTTCCTCTGCCTGCTTGCTCTCGGTGATGTCGTAACACCAGCCAATAAATCCAGTAAATTTACCTTTGAGGTCGTAAAGTGGTCTGCCCTGATCAACCAGCCAACGATACTCGCCGTCGTAGCGGCGCAATCTGTATTCCATCTCAAAGGGTTGACGAACTTTGAAGGCGTGAACGTAGGTCTTAAGACACTGATCTAAGTCATCCGGGTAAATCCCCTGTGCCCATCCGTCTCCCATTTCTTGTTCTATGGTTCGCCCAGTGAACACCAACCAGGGTCGATTAAAGTAGTTACGCTCTTGCTCCAAACCTGAACGCCAAACCAGGGCTGGAAAATCCTCAAAGAGTGTGAGATAGAAGTCACGGGATCTGATTGTGGTTTCTTCCAACCGCTTGCGCTCGCTGATATCGCGGCCTTCAGCGATTAGCAGGATCACCTGACTGCCTTCATCTTTAACAGGCTTGAGGGAGAAGTCAATTGTTACCACTCGATCACCATCCCCCTTTACCTCGACTTCATAACGAATGAAGCTCCCAAGAGCAGCAGACGTGATCGCTGTCCTCAAGCGTCTCTGGATTTGGGGGGTAACTTGCCACCACAGCGCCTCCCAAAACTCACGTCCCACCACATCCGCAGCTTGAAGTCCCCCAAAATCTAGTGCTGTTTGGTTGGCCTCCAGAAGTTTGCCATCCGGTTTGAGTAGCCAAGTAAATTGGAATGTATGGTCGAAAATCGTGCGGAAACGTCCCTCACTTTCGTGCAGTGATGCTTCTACTTGCCTGCGATCAGTGTTGTTTCCCATAGTTTCAAGTCGCTTGATGACCTCACTGCTAGCCTGTGTTCTGACTCATGATTGACCACTAAGCGTTGCTAATCAGCGGTATGATTCAGAACGACACTTTGGTCAAAGGGCCACGAAGCTAGTCTTCACCCCGACTGCACCCACATCCGGACATCCGTCAAATCACCATTAATTGAAGTGACTGCGGTATTTCAGCTATGAATCAAATATACACCGATGTAACTAGTATTGCCGCAGCTGTACGGGGACGTGAGGTGACGGCTAGAGCCGTCGTCACTGAGGCGCTGGCACGAATTGCCAATCAAAATCCGACGCTGAATTGCTTCACGACTGTAACAAGTGATACAGCGATCGCCTCTGCTGAGCTGATTGACCAAGCGATCGCCAAGGGTGATGATCCCGGCCCGCTGGCAGGAGTACCCTTTGCCGTCAAAGACCTATTTGACATTGCTGGCGTGACCACCCTAGCAGGGTCAAAAATTAACGCGGAAAACCCTCCAGCTACACAAGATGCTACAGCTGTTGCCGCCTTAAAACGAGCGGGTGCAGTCCTGACTGGTGCCCTCAATATGGACGAGTATGCCTACGGGTTCACAACTGAGAACAGCCATTACGGAGCGACCCGCAACCCCCATGACCCCAGCCGAATTGCTGGCGGTTCCTCTGGTGGCTCAGCTGCCGCAGTTGCTGCGGGGATGGTGCCGCTAACTCTGGGTTCTGATACAAATGGTTCAATCCGAGTCCCAGCAGCTCTATGCGGTGTCTTTGGCCTCAAACCTACCTACGGGCGCTTGTCTCGCTCTGGTGTCCACCTGTTTGTGAGCAGCTTTGACCATGTTGGTCCTTTTGCTCGCTCTGTGCGCGATATCGCCCTTGCCTTTGACATTCTCCAGGGACCAGATGCTAACGATCCCGTCTGTACGACCCGTCCTCCTGAACTTTGCCTGCCGCAACTAGAACGCGGCGTTGAGGGACTGCGGATCGCGCTCGCGGATGGCTATTTCACCCAAGGGGCTGAACCGGAGGCACTGGCGGCAGTGGAAAGAGTCGCCCAAGCTCTAGGTGTCAAAGCCAGAGTGACACTGCCGGAGGTGGAGCGGGCCAGAGCGGCAGCCTTTGTCATGACAGCTTGTGAAGGAGCTAATCTGCACCTAGCTAACCTGCGGCAACGACCCCAGGATTTTGACCCAGCGACCCGCGATCGCTTTCTAGCTGGTGCCCTGATTCCTGCGGCCTGGTATCTCCAGGCGCAACGGTTTCGCACCTGGTATCGCACTGGAGTTAGGAGGGTGTTTGAAAATGTGGATTTGCTGCTAGCGCCGACAACACCCTGTTCAGCCACCCTGATTGGTCAAGAGAAGACAACAATCAACGGCATAGAGGTATCGGTTCGTCCCAATCTAGGATTGTTCACGCAGCCGCTATCCTTCATCGGTTTACCC
>CAXUIV010000294.1:0-6408 GCA_964250875.1 uncultured bacterium | reverse complement strand
GTGGGGAGGTGGGGATATGGGGGATCTACCTATCTCCCCATTGCCCCTTCCCTGGTGTACTTTATATCTCTACAATAATGATAGGACGGTTCACACTCACAACAGGCAGCCGCCGACCTGAATGTTATCAACTATACAAATGATGATGCGATCAGGTTTGGTGATTCCAGGTTAAGAATCTAACAGCGCCATAGTCGCTTCAACCTAGACAATCAAACACCTGGAATTTCCGTAGAGAGCGCTGGTTAGGACTGTAGGCAACGTGTAGAGTTCTGTAAAAAGGGAGCATCGCAACAAACCGCTGTGCGGAGTACAAGCCTTCACCATGTGCGCGTGAAGAGATAGCTTAGCTCCTAGGAAGAATCACTCTTTCTTGTAAGCAGCAGTTGATTAGTGAAGGACACGCCCTTAATTACGAGAACGGTTGTTGTACAGTGCTAAAGCCTGTGAAGCCCAGTTGCATTCATGCATAGGGTGAGGGTAGGACCGTATTTGGAGGTTGGCGATACCACCGCCAGTTCTCACTCTCGTCGCGTAGCGGCAAGAGCGATCGCGCCTGGTGGTTCCCGCCAAGATAGCACAACAAGGACGACTTTCTGACCGGAGGCCGGTTCACTGCATGGAATTTTCAATTGCTACACTACTTGCCAATTTCACGAATGATAAACTAGTCGCTGCCAAGGTATTGGAGAAAAAACTGGGATGCCAGGACGAGCCGTGTTTGACGAAACTACAGATTGCTTTGGAAGCACTGGAGAAGATTGGCATCTTGCTCAAAGAGCGTGGTAAATATCGCCGGATAAATGAAGAAGGCACGATCGAAGCCAAACTCCGCTGTTCTAGTAAAGGCTTTTGCTTCGCCATTCAAGAGGTAGAAGGAGCGGAGGACATCTACATCCGAGAGAGTCAACTAAGCAACGCTTGGAATGGCGATCGCGTTCTGGTGAAATTGACCAAAGAGGGCAGCCGCCGCCGTAGCCCAGAAGGAGAAGTGCGGCTTATTCTAGAGCGTGCTAATCAAAGTCTACTGGCACGGGTTAAACAGACAAACAGGGGCTTTCGAGCTGTACCTCTAGATGACCGACTGCTGTTTGAACTCGATCTCCAAGATAGTGAACACAATCTGGCGGAGATCATTGATCACCTAGTTCATGTCGGCATCCTGCGCTACTCCTTGGGTCAGTCCCCTCCTGTCGGTCGGGTGGTGCAGGTTCTTGGTAGCGATGCCGAAGCTGCTGCCGACACAGACCTCGTCTGCTGCAAGCACGACTTGCCCCGGACTTTTCCACCTGCCGTATTGGAGGCAGTAGCAGGGTTGCCGACTCAGTTGAGTAAAGCAGACTTGAAGCAGCGGTTAGACTTGCGATCGCTGCTAACCCTTGCCATTGGAGGTGAGGGAACCCTGAGGGGGGATGATAGCCCCTCATCTGCCTCACTCGTAGAAACTGCCTTCACGCTAGGAAAAACTGCTGCTGGACATTGGCAGGTGGGTGTTCATACCGCTGATGTGGCTCAATATGTCTTGCCTGACTCGCCGCTGGAGCGGGAAAGTCTGAAGCGAGGTAGCTGTGTCTATCTAGGCAAGACCGTATTGCCCCTGCTACCAGAGGCTATCGAACAGCGCTGCTCTCTGACACCGGGCAGCGATCGGTTAGTTATCTCTGTCCTACTCACTCTCGACTCCAGTGGGCAGCTGGTAGAGTTTGAAATTCAACCCGCCGTCATCCAGGTTGACCACCACCTGAGCGAACAAGAAGTACAGACAATACTCGGAGTGGGGCGTGATCAGGCCAGCAGTGAGGAGGTATCTATACCCCTCACATCCCCAGAACCAGTCGTTGAATTAAACCAACTGTTCACCCTCAGTCAAGCCGTCAAAGAACAAAGGCGGCAACGGGGGAGCTTTGAACTCAAACTGCCGCAGTACCAGTACCCTTACTACGATGAAGAAGTGCTGGGAGCTATAGTAGTTACTGACTCGCTAGCACGTTCGCTGCTGACGGAGTTTTCCGTACTGGCAAACCAAGTCGTGGCAGACCACCTGCGATCGCTCGGAATTCCGGCAATCTACCGGGTTCAACCAGCACCCGATTTAGAGGAGGCTCAAGAACTCGTTAAATTGGCAAGTAATCTGGGTGTCGATCTGCGGCTAGACCAGGAAGATGCAGTTCAGCCTCAGGACTATCAGAACTTTACCCAACAGTTTGTCTCGCCTGACTCTGAGCAAGTTCTGACTTACATACTGCGCGATACACTCAAGCCAGCAGTTTTCAGCACCACACCTCAGCCTCACTTTGGTTTGGCGCTGAAGCAGGGTTATGTTCGCTGCAATTCACCTCTACGCCGCTATCCAGATTTACTGCTTCAGAGAGTATTGCATATCTTGTTTCAAGAAGGGCGAGACCGCCGCACCACTCGTGCCAAAGAGCGCGTCAATCTCCGCCATAGTGCCTCGTACAGTGAAATTAGCTGGAATGTTCTACCGCCAGAGGTGCAGCAGGAACTAGAGGCCGACTTGGCTAAGGTCATTGTGCCGCTTAACGAGCGAGAAAAGGAGGTCCAGGATGCCGAAGCCGATTTAGCTGGACTGCAAAAAGCCCAACTGATGAAAGAACGCACAGGCGAAGTCTTCAATGGGCTGATAACTGGTGTGCAGTCTTATGGCTTCTTTGTTGAAATTGAGGTGCCAAACCCTAGCGGTAGGCTCCTACGAGTGGAAGGGCTAGTACACGTCAGTTCACTGAAGGATGACTGGTACGAGTATCGGGCACGGCAACAGGCACTGTTTGGTCGCAAAAATCGTGCTGCCTACCGACTCGGCGATCGCGTTGCTGTCCAAGTAAAAAGTGTTGATTACTACCGCCAGCAGATCGATTTAGTGACTGTTAATGGCGATCACCAAACGAGTAGCCCAGACGATTTCAACTCATCACCTCATGAGTTGAACCATGAAGACTCCGAGCCGTATCCTGATGAGGACTGAGACAAAGCCCCTAATTCTGGGCGTTACTGGTGCATCTGGCCTTATCTATGCTGTACGCGCTCTGAAATTTCTGCTAGAGGCAGACTATGCAGTCGAGCTGGTTGCCTCTAAATCAACCTACATGGTTTGGCAGGCGGAGCAAAATACTCGAATGCCCGTAGAACCAGTCCAACAGGAACAATTCTGGCGGCAGCAAGCTGGGGTAGGAACCTGCGGCAAGCTGATGTGTCACCCTTGGGGCGACGTCGGAGCTAATATCGCTAGTGGCTCTTTTCGCACCTTGGGCATGGTTGTCATTCCGTGTAGCATGAGTACAGTGGCAAAGTTAGCAGCTGGACTGAGTTCAGACCTCCTAGAGCGTGCGGCTGATGTTCAGCTCAAGGAGGGAAGCAAGCTGGTTATTGTGCCCCGTGAGACGCCGTTTAGCCTGATTCACCTGCGTAACCTGACCGCCCTGGCAGAAGCAGGCGCTAGAATTGTCCCAGCGATCCCGGCCTGGTATCACAAACCGCAAACGATTGAAGACTTGGTAGATTTTGTCGTTGCCCGCACCTTAGACCAGTTCGATATTGACTGCATCCCAATCCAAAGGTGGAAAGGCGGCTCTTGAACAAGTTTTGAGTTATGAATTATGAGTTATGAGTTAATGAAGGCAACCTCATCATTCAAAACTCAAAACTCAAAACTCAAAACTTCACATTATGTTTGTCATTCGAATTGCGCTGCTGCTGTTGTTGTTGGCAGGACTGGCTTCGTTACTGTTACAAAACTGGTTTCCGGTTCTCGGCTTGGTTTTCCTGGGCATGAAGAGTCAGTCGCTTCCATTAGCAATTTGGCTTTTAGCCAGTGTAACTGCTGGTGGATTAACGTCTTTGGTGATTGCTAGCTTGTTTAAAATATCAAACTTCGCAGCGGCACGTCAGGCAAGGCAAAACATCAAAGCACAAAGGACTAGTACCTATAGGGCGACACCTGCTGCGGACAACCGTCGTCCACAGGTAGAAACCGAAACCTCCACTGAAGCTTCGGATTGGGATGTGAATGATAGGGATTGGGACTGGGATGAAGAGGCTGATGAAACGCGGACTTCTAGTCCTCAAGATCAGGTTAGAGAATCTACTTACGAATCTAAGCAAGAACCAAAAAGCAGCTATCGGTCGGGATCAGTCTACTCCTACGGCTACCGAGAGCCTAAGGATACGGGCGTAGGCAAGACTGAGGCAGTCTACGAGGCCGACTATCGGGTTATCACACCGCCTTATCAGGAGCCATCAGTTGAAGCTGAGGATTGGGGATTTGAAGACGAGGACGAATTTGAGGGTGAGGATGAGAAGTAGGACCAGACTAAGGATTAAACAAAGACCCAACATAGATTGGCTGTCGCTCAATAGCCGACAACTAACCACCCACCAACAACTAACCACCAACTGCTGACAAAATCTGTAGCCGCTCGCGGGACTCTTGCCTCACTCTACCCATCATGGCAGCTTCCTGCAAGTTCATAAAAGCGTTCAGATCTTCCAGTTCATACCGGCTTATCAGCAGTTGCCGCAGTTGTTCTTCTGCTTCAACTGTAAGATAACCAGTTCTTAGAGCCTGCTCAACAATGTCACGAATTAGAGTCATGCTCGAAACCTCAGACATAACACTTGGACAGTAGGGCTTTCGTGGAGCCATAAGATGCGATCCATACACTGCTTACTGGTACTCGAATGAGCTATAGTGCCGGTAGAAGCACATTTTGCCTGGTGAAGCCATTTGCGAGCCAGAGACCAAGTCCTACCTCTTTTACCCTGACTCGACTGACCTTGATAAAGTTCCAGTAAATTTTTCATAAACTTCTGCTCAAGCTAAAGATACTGGATGCGGATGGCAATGGTCACCTGACAAGCGTTATGAAATTTGTTATGACTTCATCGTTAACTCATTATATCTTCATATAGTTTTGTCACACTGTAATGCCGACTGACCTGAAGAAGTTAGAGGAATAGCATCCAATTTAAACAGAATAGAAGAAGAATTTAAAGAAGCTACGAATAGTTGGAACTTAGAGAAGTTATATCTAGATTTAGCATCAGCAAAAGGCAAAGGGCTGACGCCCGTTGAGAAGAGACTACTCAGAGGATTGCTTTGTGGGCTGCAAAGATTGCAGAAAGACATTGCAATCAGTGCCTCACAAAGAGAGATTTTAGAAGCCATACAGTCGCTACAGGAGCGATCGCTGATTGAGGGAAACTCGTTAAATTTTCGCCCAAAAGCAGTAGTGGCTGAGTATGTATCTGAACAGTTAATTGAGCAAGCTCTTACAAATGTTGACAACAAAGAACTTGCTCTGCTTATTGAGTCTCAGCTGAAGAACCACATTAGGCGCACACCTCTTAACTCCTGGGAACGGGTTTGGCAGATACACTGAACCCGTTCCTACAAGGTGTGTGAAATTACTCCTCGTCGCGTCCGTGAACTTGCGCTGGTGGACTCGTTGCCTCAACCGCAGTAAATGGCTCTAGGATTTTGTATGTGTGGGATGAGCTTTTAGGTACAACCCAGGAGTCTCCCGGCTCCAGCAAAACCATTTGGCCCTCAATGTGTAACTCAGCGCGGCCTTTGATGACATAGCCAACCGTTTCATAATCCCTCTGGGCCGGAGGTTTTGGCTCACCGGGTAGCTCATCCTCCCAAAGCCGCATTGAGACAGTTTTACCTGACGCCAAATACTTCTGACCGAGTTGACCTTTAGGAGAATGGGTGGAACTAACTTTCTTAACGCTTGTATCGCTCATGTTGGTTTCCCTTAAATTTTAATCAGCGATCATTTTAAGCTGATCGCTGATTGCCACTGTGAATTACGGCTTATAAATTAGCCATCACCCGCGAAAGCGCTTGCAATGCCTGGTCTATTTCTGCCTCTGACACAATCAGCGGTGGAACAAAGCGCACCACTTTTGGCCCAGCTGGGACGAGCAGTAAGCCCTCATCTATAGCAGCTTTAACGATATCAGATGAAGTTAACTGGGTGTCTGCCTTCAACTCCATTCCGTTAATCAAACCCCAGCCGCGCACCTCGGCAACTCTGTCAGGGTATCTCGCAGCGATCGCTCTTAACCCTGTCCTGAGTTGCTCACCCCGCTGCTCCACATTTTGCAGAATGTTGTCGCGTTCTATCGTTTGCAGGACACACAAGGCAGCAGCGCAAGCAAAAGGATTGCCGCCAAACGTGCTAGCGTGGTCTCCCGGCTGGAAGACATCGCAGGATTTTTTACACAACATTGCGCCAATCGGAATACCGCCACCGAGTCCCTTAGCACTGGTGAAGATATCTGGCTCAATGCCCAGGTGTTCATAACCCCAGAGCTTACCGCTACGCCCCATACCGACCTGCACTTCATCAAGGATCAGGAGAATGCCGTTCTCATGGCAAATTTCGC
>CAXUIV010000293.1:0-6448 GCA_964250875.1 uncultured bacterium | reverse complement strand
GCCGATTTACTGGAGTCAGCCTGGGCCAGGTAACGTAGTTTGCCAACACTGAGCTGGTTGGGATGAAAGGTTTGCCATTTTACAGCACATTCCCCTGGCCTGTATTTAGGAGATTGCTGGCTCCATTCGTCCCACAGGGGCAGCAGTGCAGGAGAGCAGGCATGTAAGGCCATGCCAACACAGATCCAGTCATTGTAATCTGATGCTCTGGCTGGATCGATCTGTTTGAGAAGCCCAGCAATACGTTCTATCTCTAATTTAGTTGGCGATTCACTGATAAATGTGGCGTGAATGCACGGCAGCGGCGGTCTTTGGTTTATGACTGCTGTGGTTGCTAGTCGTGCGTGCGGGGGGTGGGAGGTGAACTGAACTCGATGCTGTCTAGGGGTTACAGGCAACATGAGCTGGACGAGCCATTCGGGAGCGGTCGCGATCGCAATTTCCCTGGGGCTACAATTGGGCAACCAGTAGTAAGGCTTTTGAGTGTCTGGATGGATGCTGGGGGGTAAGATGGACATCAAGTTTCGGAACCGAAGTTCTATCCCACCCTTGGGAACCGTAGAGTAAAGTTTTCGGGAGTGGAGTTGGGCTGCGATTTCGGACGGCACCTTGTAGAGCCGCTGACAGCGCCTGGTACGCCCAGAGGTGAAGGTGACGGTGTGGGGTAGTTTCTCTTTTTGCTGGAGGTGCCGCAGGATTGCGCCAGCTACGTCGCCATCCTGGTCAACAGCAAAGATATAGGAGTTGCCCCTGTCTATCGGGATGCCCGTGAGCAAGCCGAACCCGGTGCAGGCGTCGAGCGAGTGAATCCAGTCAACCATTTCCACTGGGCTACGGCCCCGGTGGTTCCAGCCCGTACCGGCTATCGGTCTTTTCCCCACGACTGGTACGAGTTGCCAGTCAGAGGGCAGTGTCGAAAGGGCGTCTAATAAGAGATTCATTGCTTTTTCGCTTTGCGGTCAAAGTGCAATCCCCGTACACCTGCCCAGTAAGTGTACGGGGATTGAATTCTATCTGCTCATTTTCAGAACAGGACCTCGTCAGGCTTTTCTGGTTGTGAAGACGCCGATTGGGGACTACCACCAATGCCAAGAGGAATGATTTTTTCAACCACGAGATGAGCCGCTTTCTCTTTGTATCCAGACGGCATTTCACTGGTCGTGATACCAAGTCTTCCTTCTACAATGCAGACTCGATTGCTATGCTCTCGAAGGATTTCTGCATTATTCTTGTAGGCAATGAAACGAATCGTAAATGAGTCGGTCTGCCCTTCTTTCTGATAAGGGTTGTAAACGGTTCCCGTTACCTTTGCCAGGGCATCTTGTTGAGCCGATGCTGGTTGATATTCTACAGTCTCGAATCGAGTCGTCAAGGTTGCGTTATTCATGTTTTTACTGGGTACAAAGGATTCTAGAGTTCGGCACCACTCACGCCTGCTGGAGCTGCGCCATTGTTAGAGGGCCGTGCCAGTAAGTGCAGTCTGTCAGCCTTGATAATGGGACGCGATCGCCAGTTTCCTTGCGGGTCTTTCCAGGTGTTAATTTCCAGGCGACCTTCAATGCCAATTTGAGAACCCTTGCGGACGTAGTTAGCCGCTGTCTCGGCATTTTTATCCCACAGTTCGATGCTGAACCAGTCTGGGTCTGAGTTTTTGACTGGTCTATTCACTGCCAAAGACAGAGTAGATTTTACGGAGCCAGTTTCGAAATACCTGAGGTCTGGGTCTGCACCGACTCGACCGACAAGCCTGATGCTGTTGAGAACTGGTATTCTCGGTTGTGGTTCTACCTGCTGTGTTTCGGCAATTTCGACAGCTTTTATATCAACAGGTTCAGCTATCGGTTGCTGAGATTCAACTTCTCGCTCTAGAACTGCGGCTGCTGTATTTTTCTTACGAGGCATAAAAGAGGATTCCAATTGTTTTCATCCTTCTCTTGCCGTAAGGCATTTTCTCATTGTTAAATCAGATGGGAACTAATAGTTCCCAAATTTGCATCTTCCCTTCTGCCCTCTGCCCCACCCTATTTTGTGCCACGCATTCAACTGATACCGATTAGGCCCGACCGCACGGCGCGGATAGCGGCTTGGGTGCGGTCGTCTGCACAAAGCTTGTTCATAATACTGCGGACATGGGTTTTAACCGTCCCTACTGCAATGTAGAGTTTCTCGGCGATCACTGAGTTGCTGCAACCTTCAACCATCAGGTGTAAAACTTCTAATTCTCGTTCGGTTAGGGGATAGGCAACGAGTGTTTTAGGCGTCTGTTCCGCTTTTGGAACTGGTGGAGGGTCTAGCGCTAGTTTTGCCTGCTCGACGACAATTCTGGCGATCGCGGGGTCGATCCAAACATTGCCTCCATGAGTGACGTGCAGAGCCTCCAACAGGTGGTTGAAGCTGATATCCTTCAAGCAGTAAGAATCTGCTCCTGCTGCTAAAGCTTCCAGGACTGTTTCTTTGCTGTCTTGTCGCGTCAGAATTAAAACTTTGGTTTTTCTTTCACCTGTTTCCTGGACTGCCTTGAGCTGTTTTGTCAGCTCGATACCGTTCTTGCCGGGTAAACAAATCTCTAAAATAACAACGTCGGGAGCGGTCGTTTTTAACATCTGCAACCCATGATTCGCATTAGCAGCCTCACCAACAACTTCAAGCCTTTGCTGCTGTTGCAGTGCCACTCGAATCCCGACTCGTGTAAGTTCGTGGCTTTCAATGAGAGCAATCCGAATTTTACTCATTCTTGAAATTTACTCTAAGTGAAAATATTTACCGCAGTCTGACATAACGCATTGTATCTCAACATTCAATGCGTTCTGAGCAGTCTGCAAATGTTCTTAAGATTCTCAGTTTTTCACAATAAAATAGCTTTTCTTAACAAAAACATTGCTAAGAAAACTATCGAATTAGTGATTGTATCTAAAGTTCGACTAGCCCCTTTTGTAGGAGCTGTACTTCAACCGCAGTTAACTCCCTACTCGCATCAACCAATCGGATACGTGGCTGCTCGCTCAACTGATGCACGATAGAATGAGGACTGGTGTAGCGTTCCCAACGAGTCTCGGAGCGAGCAGCACCTTCTGATAACCCCCAAACCACTAGTACTAACTCAGACCAAAAATTTAACGGTTCGCTCCCGACTAAATCTCCGACTACTGCGATCCGACTGATGTTGTAGTGATGTCGTAAGAATGTAGCCGTCTCACGAGCCAGCTTCCACCATTTCGCTTGGCGATCGGGATCATTCGCTTCTGCCCGAAGCTGTAATAAAGCTGCTACCCATGTCTGCGGATGAGCGAGCTTGACAACATCCATCAGCCCGAAGGTCATCAACAGCATGCCTGTCAATCCCTTGATGCCTTCCCATCCTCCAATATCGGGTCTTCCATTCGCAAACTCAAATTTTGCCTCCGGGCACCAGTAAATGTAGTCTTCAAAGGCGAGCGCCACGGGTTCTAGAGCAGTTGGCAACTTTAGCAGTCCCCGACTCCAGTCTACTCCTTCACCTACTGAGGGAATTCTGTTTAATCTTGGTGCATCTGCTGCTACCTCAAACCATGTCTCTTCTGGAGGGTACCCGTGTTCGTCCCGCTCTAGCCAAAGGTTGTGGGGGAAAAAGGTCAAGCCAGGAACGCTCTTCACTGCATAGCCACCTGCTGCTTCTGGAATTTGTCGCTGATAACAGCCCTCAACGAGACGAAGGAGTTCAATTCGTTGACAAGCCGAGTCTACAATCCAAAACTCAGGGACGCCAGCAGCTTGGTAGTGCGATCGCTTCACGCTATAAACATAGTCCTCACACCCTGGCTGGATAAATTCCACAATCACTTCAGCTGGTCCATCCAGGTAGTATTCGTACAAACGGTTATGGGAGCCTCGATAAAACAAGATGTCTGGCATGAAACCGTGCTGATCCAGTCGATTGACAAAGCCGCCTCCTAACGATTGTCCGAGCTTGGCATCACGCATACCCAAGCCAAACATGGCTAGACGCAGCGCCTGTCGCAGTTCTGAATATGACCAGCGCCAATCACCACTATGCTGAGGAATTTCTGGTTCGAAGGTGAGCTGGGCAGCCCAGTGCTGCATGGCTGCTGCATCGAGTTCGTCAAAATGAGCGACAGCTGGCGCTCCAAATGCGTGCGACAGTGCCTCCCACCAAAGTAATTCTGGTGCCAGCGCGACGACAGCATCTATACCCCAACCTCGGAGAATCTGACTCAGCAAGAGGCGACTGTGGGTAAGACTATCTCCGACAATGATTTGTCCATCGACCAATTCAATTTTGGAACCGGGTGACCAGGCGAGGTATTCATCCAGCAAACTAACAGGCATAACGAACGCTCGGACGATTGAGATTGGGATGTCCTCATCGTAGATCGACAGATGAGTAAATCATTAGTACTTATCCCTGAATTTTGCTCTAGCCATCCGTTTAGCTTCCTCTGTCGTCCAGTGATGCACCGCTCGCAAGTCTCGCAGAGTCTTGAATTTTTCTAAAAGCTTTGTCTCTCCCGCAATCTTTACCACGACCTCCGCGATCGCCTTGCAACATTCGTTGGGCTGTCTGACGACTTGTTCTTCCGCAAATCGGATGATAACCCAATTTCCCTTTAAAAAGAAAAGGTTTCTGATTTTGTCTTTGTCATCGTCACAGGCGTGAGTTGGCGAGCCATTTTTGTAGTAGTAGGGTTCGTCGATTTCTATGTCAATCCAAAGGCCAAACTCGTTATCTGCATAAGTAAAATCGGCACTGTAAGAATGCTGAGCGTTTGGGATGTGAAATTTTAGTCCCTGGTGGATGCGCCTTGGAAAGTAAGTTTCTAAGTAAGATTTGAATTGCTCCTCGGCTGCTCCCTGCGGCGCATCGCTGTATCCCTGGGGAGCCATTGCCGAAGTTGTCAGTTGAGTTTTAAGCTTTTTCCTATACAGCTCGACCGTGTAGAGGTGTTTCTTTTGAGATTCTGCCGATTTCTCGTGTATTTTATCACAATCCTTTGCTGGTATTCCTTTTATGCTTCGAGCTTCTGATAGTGAGGATGCAATTTTGTCTTTTTGCTGTCTCCATTCGTAAATCAAAGTCCAGAAACTACTTGATATGATGATAAGCAATGCCCAGTTAGGGAGTCGATCAAAAATCAATAGGCATGTGGGTATGAGGAGATAGCAGGCGATTAAAACTAATGTCGGTTGAATCGTAACGTTTCGCCCCTTAGTCTTGAGCTGAACGTCAACTTTAGTTTTGGATATCTCTTGAGGTTTGGTAGGTGGAGGCGGGGTTTGCCTGGTTCTGGATTCAACTGCTTTTAGGAACCCCGCTATGGGTTTGGGATACAGAACGATTGGGTAGTCTGCCATAGAAGCAATCCCGCCACCATCAAGAATACATGAGAAGCAATGACCTGTATATCTTAGCTAGATTTTCCAGCGCTGAGTCCGTTATAAACATTCCTGCTTGGCGGTCGAACGGTATTGTTTGTGACTAGGCTGCAACCCGATTGGTTCCTAACGCTCTGGGGTGACGTCTGTTGCCGTGCTGTAGCAATTTTGGTACATCCAGGCTAGAAACAAGTTCGAGTTGCTGCGGTTGCGGTGATATGGCATCCAGGCTGACCTTAACAATGTTATTTTCAACTACCAGGTACTTGGCGCAAACAATTTGAGTGAGCGTCTCTCGCTCGTAGAAATAATTGCAGCGATATGGGTCGTAGGCTAAGTTAATGGGTGTCAGGCGAGGAGCGACATCGATTGCAGTTCCAATTGCCCAGGCATGCACGTTTTTTCGCTTAGCGTGTAGAACTCTTTGCCGACCTGGCTCCGATATCTTAAAGTGTACGTTTTTTAAAACGATATCCGTGACGTGTCCGGCCAGCAACCATTTTTTGTTGGTGTAGTGTTGTACTGAAATTCTGCCGTTCAGCAGATTGCGATAAATACGTACTTCTTGACCAAACAAGGCTTCTAAACAAATTTCCTTAATCATTCGATTACTTCCGTTAGAAAAATATTTTTATTCCGCAAAGTTTTGATGAGGACGTGAGGTGTTTTTAGGTTTGAAGCAAGGATTTTTTGAAGGTGAATACAGGTGTGAATTTCGAGGTCAATGCTTGTGATTCTATTGATTTTCATTTGCTAATTCCAATGAAATGAAGGAGTGCTAGAAGCTGAACGACAACAACTCTGAGAAAGGGCGTCTCTCAGAGCTGTTGTCATCATTGAGTTGTTTGCGTGGGCGAATTGGCTATTTACGTGACTTAGAGGATAAATATCCGAATCGGACTTGCTTATCGGTTACAATCTGGGCAAAGCCACTGATATCCTCACCCGCTCTTTGAGCGGCAAGAATTTCACTCTTCTTAGGAGCAATCTCGACCTTCTTGAACTTTTCTGGAAAGTTGAAGTCGCTGGGGTCAAGTAGGAGTACGACTCTGCCGCCAGAATCCTGAAAGTTGATGCG
>CAXUIV010000292.1:0-6453 GCA_964250875.1 uncultured bacterium | reverse complement strand
CCGTCTTGACTGAAACTTTGAAGCGACTGGGATTGACCACAGCCGTCATTTGTCCTGGATCGCGCTCTACGCCACTGGCGATCGCTTTTGCTGCACAAGATGGGGTAGAAGCCATCCCGGTTTTAGACGAACGATCCGCCGCTTTCTTTGGTTTGGGAATTGCCCGACAGCAGCACAGCCCCGTAGTGCTGGTTTGCTCTTCTGGAACAGCAGGGGCAAATTTCTACCCAGCCGTGATTGAGGCGCGAGAAAGTAGAGTGCCACTTCTAGTCTTCACAGCTGACCGACCTCCAGAGTTGCGAGATTGCCATTCAGGACAGACAATTGACCAACTGAAATTGTTTGGCACCTACCCCAACTGGCAAGCAGAACTAGCGCCACCTGCTGCTGAAATATCAATGCTGAGCTACTGGCGACAGACGATCATACATGCATGGGAGCGATCGCTCTACCCCGTTCCCGGTCCAGTCCACCTCAACATCCCCTTGCGTGACCCCTTAGTCCCAATTCCGCAACCCGAAGCTGACATTCTAAGGTCGCAATTCGAGCCGCAGGACTTTTTTTCTGGCATACCGCATACCCCATGCCCTCTGGCCCATGCCCTCTGCCCCATGCCCCTCATTACAGAATGGCATCAATGCGACCACGGAGTCATCATCGCTGGCCCTGCCCAACCCCATCTGCCGCTGGATTATTGTGCGGCGATCGCGCAACTGTCCAAAAGTTTAGGATGGCCTGTGCTAGCTGAGGGGTTGTCCCCGTTAAGAAACTATTCCCAGTTGAATCCTTATCTGGTTTCCACTTACGACCTCATTCTGCGGAATTCCCAGCTAGCAGATCAGTTAGCTCCCAAAATGGTGATTCAAGTGGGTGAACTGCCTACGAGTAAAGAACTGCGTACTTGGTTAAATAATACACAGCCACCACGTTGGGTAATTGACCCCAGCCATGAGAACTTTGATCCTCTTCACGGTAAAACAACTCACCTGCGAACGTCTGTAGAACAGTTGGCATCGTTAGTAGGGGCGACTCGGCGAGTTGCCCCTACAGAAGTCGCCCCTACAGGAACTCATTCTTCACAATATCTCCAGGAGTGGTGTACCGCTGAGGCCAAGGTTAGGTCAGCGATCGCTCAAACGATGGCGACGATGGACCAAATATTTGAGGGGAAAGCTGCCTGGTTACTCTCGCAAACCCTGCCGCCAAAAACTCCACTATTCGTTGCCAACAGTATGCCAGTGCGAGACGTGGAATCCTTTTGGCAACCCAGTGACTCGGCTGTAAAACCGTTTTTCAACAGAGGGGCAAATGGCATTGATGGAACGCTATCGACGGCTTTGGGTGTTGCGCATCGTAACCAGAGTAGTGTGATGTTGACCGGCGACTTAGCCTTGCTGCACGATACCAACGGCTTTTTACTAAGAAACAAATTTCGGGGACATTTAACCATTTTGTTAATTAATAACAATGGTGGCGGTATTTTTGAGATGCTGCCTGTTGCGAATTTCGATCCGCCCTTTGAAGAGTTTTTTGCTACACCACAAAATATTGATTTCGCTCAACTGTGTGCTACGTATGAGGTAGAATATCAGCTGATTCAGTCTTGGGAGCAGCTCAAGCAATGCTTAAACCCACTGCCTACTCAGGGCATTCGAGTTTTAGAGTTGCCAACAAATCGAAAGGCAGATGCTAGGTGGAGGCGAGAGCATTTGAGTAGATTTGCCTCAGACATCACAGTTTTAGATTACTTTTAGGAATAATGTAGAGACGTTGCATGCAACGTCTCTACATGGAAGCGGTAGTAGGCAAATGCTTTCCTTACTTTTCTTGTTTCTGTTCCTGTTGTCGCACTTCGTATGCTTGAACTAACTGCTGAACTACGTTTATTTGCTCTTCTGTCAGCTCGCTTTTCTCCGTGAGGCTTTTAACTTTATCGATAACCAAGGGTAGCTCAATGTATGTTTCAAGTCCAGTTAAATCAAGCTTGTAGCCGGGATCCTGCTCTGCTTCAGATGCAGATTGACTAAAAGTTCTTTCAAAAAACTTCTCCAAAAACTTAACAAGTCCATCATCATCGCCAACCGCCTTTTGAACCCACTGCTTGACTTCCTCATCGCCCGTCTGCTCCCGCCAAAAATCCAGCACTTGCGTTAGATTTGGCGTTTGCAGTAAAGATTGCGGCGCTGCGTCCTGCACCTTCTTTAAGGCAATTTTTTCCAGTTCTTCAAGCTGTTGAGCGCTGATTAGCCACATCTGTTCTGGGCTGGAGCTATCCACGTCATACTTACCTTGCTGCTGACCCAAAGTTACGACTTCGCGCACAATTACTGATAAGGCTTTACCATTCGACATGCCTTTCAATACCTCAAATCGTGTTGAGCGATCCTGACGACGCAAGAGCTGCCCAACTATGCGTCCGATTCTAACATCATTACCAAAATCAAACATTCCTGATGGTTTGTCTTCAGGAGGTAAGAGGCGATCGCCTACATCAAAAAAAGCTTGCACAATAGAGGGGATGCAGTCTACAGAAATCTCTGCGGTGTAATCCTCAAGCCGTTCTAGAAATGCCCGAACTTGGGTCGTACCGTCAGGGCGTTTTTGACTGGCGAGTTTTACAAGGCTTGCCCCAAATGACTTGACATCCTTTGCCAAGGCGAGGGTTGCCTGCATCTCAGCATCTGGTAGATCGCCTTCTGGTAACGTTAGCCGAAAGTAGAGGGGAAATGCTGAACTGCATACACGCAGTTGCCTGCGCCATACGGCTTCATCCTGTCCATCGTAGTAAGTACCTCCCCAAACTGCTGCTAATTTAGGGAAAAGATTCAGCAGCAAACGTTTAACCGGCTCTCTGTCTTCAGCTTTAACCTCAGCCATCCAGAAATTGAGGCGGCGTTCGATATCAATAGAGCTTGAACCGATGTCTGATCCTGCAAAAAACTTGGGATTCTTGCGAACTGCGTTGTACATGCTGTGGCAAAAGACTCGCAATGACTCAACGGCAATGAAATCAACTGCGTTCACTGCATCTTTGACAGCTGGGTATGTCAGGCTCAAGGAGTTGATCAGGTGAACAACCTTGCGGGGGTTGGTAATGAAGTGGTCTATTCCTTGAAGGTAGACGTCGCCCCAACGATTTTGCTCAAACGACGCCTTGGGTGTACCATCAAGTACTCTATTGAGCTTCTCAAAAAGTAGCCCCCGAAGTGAAGTTTTATCTGGAAGAGGTAAGTCAAAAGAGAACTGAACAACCTTTTCCAGGTAAGCATCTCCAGATTCTTCCGGTGTCTCTGCCAGGGCTTTAACGACAACTTCTTTATCTAAGACCAAAAAATAGACGACGTTAGTAAAGTCTGGGAATGCTTTGATTGTGCGAAACAGTTTCTTGATATCGTCAGCGGAGAGTCGGTCAATATCGTCAATAGTGACGACTATACGCGGATGCTTCTGTCGGAGTGTGTGTTCAACTTCTTCTTTTAGGTCGGAAGTGTCTTTTTGCTTGTCGTCAAATATCTTAGCTACAGCGTTACCAGCTTGAGCGTAAGGCAGAGGAGTTTCAGAGACAACTTTAGCAAAATCAGCTATTCGATCCTTGAAGCCTTTTGGCACAAATCTCCATTGATTCAAAACGCTCTGGAACTGGTCAAAGAAGCGCCTTGAAATATCATCTTGCCCCGAAAATAACCAGGGATTAAAGGGGACGATTATTGGCTGCTCATCCTCTGGCTTTTGCTTTAAATAATGAACTAGGAAGTTCAGGATGGTTGATTTACCCGCTCCCCAAGGACCGTAGACTGCAATCACATAACCCTCAGCGATCGCCATTTGGCTAATACTGTCTGCAAGGTACTTGGCGAAGGTCGCATATCCTAATCGGTCTGCTTTCGGATCGCTCAAGGCGCTGTCTGCGTAACGCAGATCCAGGTTCTCCGTATCCACGGCTAAATCACTTTGTGCTGCCACCCGTTTGCCCATATGCCTCCGATGATTAAAACAGCGCTAGAAGCCTCTTCATCACATGGTAGGCTGTAACTCAATAGTTGGAGAGTATTTTCAAGACTTAAAGGTAATTGGAAAAATTCTCAAGCTTCTCTCAAGCCTGCGCGATCGCCCCGCCCCCTGCAAATCATGTGGCAAACTGCCAAGACCTACGAAGACATCCTTTACCACAAAACTGACGGCATCGCCAAAATTACCATTAATCGCCCGCACAAGCGAAACGCATTTCGCCCCAAAACGGTTTTTGAACTGTACGATGCCTTTTGTAACGCGAGGGAGGATAGCCGCATTGGCGTTGTGCTGTTCACAGGTGCTGGCCCTCACACCGACGGTAAGTATGCCTTCTGTGCCGGTGGCGATCAGAGCGTTCGCGGCACGGCTGGATACATAGACGATGATGGAGTGCCGCGCTTGAATGTGCTGGACCTTCAACGCCTGATTCGCTCTATGCCTAAAGTTGTCATTGCCCTCGTAGCTGGCTATGCGATCGGCGGCGGACACGTTCTACACATCATTTGCGATCTCACCATCGCTGCTGACAATGCAATCTTCGGTCAGACTGGACCCAAAGTTGGCAGCTTTGATGGTGGATTCGGTGCGAGCTATCTCGCTCGGATTGTCGGTCAAAAAAAGGCGCGGGAGATTTGGTACCTTTGTCGCCAGTACAATGCAACACAGGCGATGGAAATGGGTTTGGTTAATGCAGTCGTTCCGGTAGAACAGCTAGAACAAGAAGGCATTCAGTGGGCGAATGAAATCTTAGAAAAAAGCCCGATCGCCATTCGGTGTCTGAAAGCTGCCTTTAACGCTGATTGTGACGGTCAAGCTGGTCTACAAGAACTAGCGGGCAATGCCACCTTACTCTATTACATGACCGAAGAAGGAGCTGAGGGTAAGCAGGCTTTTTTGGAAAAGCGCCAGCCCGATTTTCGCCAGTACCCCTGGTTGCCGTGAGATCAGCTCCCCATCTTCCCAAAATTACACCAGCAGCGCTTCAGCTGGACTAATCTGCTCAACAGTTATCGGAGCGGCAGTCGGTAAAACCGGCAGTGTCCCGTTTGACCAAACGATAATTTTTTCTAAGCTCTCCCACGTGGGTGCAAAGGGTGGAAGTGCTAAAGCGCAAGCTTCCCAGTTGGATTGAACTGGCACCCCAAGCTGCTGACATGTGCCGCCGCGCCGTCCTTCTGGCTTGTAATACTGGCACAACCGGCAGGCAGAAGTCAAAGGATTTATGGTTTTCATGTTAAAGAGCTGTTTATGCTGGTCTGCATCTTCTATTTTGGCTCTATAGCTAAAGCTATAAAAAGGTGGATAACCGCCAACAAGTAGTGTATTTCCTTGGGTTTCAGCGATCCCAAAGAAAAAATGAATTTTATAATTAATTTATATTCTTGTTATAAACAGCAATTATCTTCTAGAGAGATTAGTAAAAAGGCTTTGACTGTAATAGACTCCATAGGGATAAAACAAGTTGGGGATCAAGCCTAACGCAAAGGTAAGATAGGTGAATCTTCCCTTGACGATAGTAGTAAAGAGAAGATATGCAAAACCTCTTTGACATTATCGACTGGAATAGAGATTAATGTCTTAAAAGTGGTTTGATCCATTCCTAAGGATAGATGTATCGCGATCGCACAACGTACAATTTACGGCATGGCCATAGGGATCCTAGCTGTGGCGAACGGCTAGTCTTGCTCATACATCTCTTTATGCTGCTTTAAAAGCTGTAGGTACTTCTCATTTGTCTTTGCTTGCATCCACTTTTCCTTAAAGATTTCTGCACATTCAGCTTTAACCAAATCCACTTGATTTGGTAATGTATCCTTTCTAGCTTCAATCTGGGCCTCCTTAGAACTCTCCTTCTGAGGGTTCTGCCTGTACTTTCTACCGCTCTTATGGTTGGCGTATCGCCGGGAGCGAGTGTAGCCCATCTGTAAAAACTTCCGCGCCATATCCGCGCCGATAAAATCATCCTCCTGAAGATAGAGGAGAAACATTTCGTAAATTTTGGTGCTGGACTGAGTAGCGATATCGGGAGATCTGAACCTCCAGTAGGGAAGGATTTCAGATTTATATGGTTCTACTAAGAGTACGCCCTGTTCACCTTTGCCAACTCGATAGAGTGCAGGAGAGGAGCGAAAATTAATAGCCTTAAAATCTAAAGAGTAATCAAACGGCATGATCAACTTGAGCGTTAACGAAATGGAGCGTTACCTACTATGCTATCGAGTCCCCATCTCAACGCCGTTCTTGCCCCAGGCAGTCTGCGACGGGTACATCACATTGCTTTAAATGTCCACAATCTGCAAGCCTCTCGCCACTTCTACGGTACTATTCTCGGTCTTCATGAATTGACAGGCGAAGAGGTGCCGACAACGCTGCGGTCGCTGGTGGCGGCTGGCAAAGTGACCAACTTCGTCACCCCAGACGGTACCGTCCTCGATCTGTTTT
>CAXUIV010000291.1:0-6455 GCA_964250875.1 uncultured bacterium | reverse complement strand
ACTTCACAAGGCCGATCAACCAGATATTGCTCCAGCTTTTGTTTTTGCAGTTCTGAACTAGCTTCACTGTACTGCCGCTGGAGCATGGGAATGACGCCAGAATAACGTCTGTGATCTTTGCGATCCTCAATCCAGATCGGGTCCTTAGTTCCATATAAAGTTAGGTGCTGCTGTTCTGGTGTCAGTTGGCTCCAGACTGTCTGAATTTCAAATCCATGAGCTTGACCTAAACTGTAGAGCAACGACAGGTAGTAGGCGTTATCTTTCTCTGACCAAGGAGCGATCGCTGCGTAGACTGGTTGACTAGGGTCAGGCACCACCAACTCTGGTGAGAACGTGGGTAGGCTGCCTAGACCATGACACTGGGAACAAGCACCGTAAGGCGAATTGAACGAAAACAGACGCGGCGACAACTCCTCCATCACAGCCCCATGTTCTGGGCAGGCAAAGTTCTCGGAGAATATTAGTTCGTGTCGCTCGTCATCCGTTGCCGACTCGCCGTCAGGCTGCTCACCTGTAACATCCATTGTGTTGATTACCGCAATGCCCTCGGAGCGACGCAGGCAAGTGGTGAGCGAATCGGTCAGCCGTTCTTCTAGTCCAGGCTTCTTAATCAGCCGGTCAATCACGACCTCTATATTGTGAGTTTGATTTTTATCGAGTTCAATCGAGTCGCTGAGTTCCCGGACTTCCCCATCAACGCGGATACGGGCGAATCCCTCAGCAGCTAGGCTAGAAATGAGTTTGCGATGAGTTCCTTTTTTGCCGCGCACGACTGGGGCCAGAATTTGAAACCGGGTGCGGTCTGGCAGTTCCATAATGCGATCGCACATCTGGTCAATTGTCTGTGGCGCAATTGAGCGGTCACAGATGGAACAGTGAGGCTCACCCGCCCGACCAAACAACAGCCGTAAGTAGTCGTAGATCTCTGTCACCGTGCCGACTGTGGAGCGCGGGTTGTTGGATGTCGATTTTTGGTCAATTGAAATTGCTGGGCTAAGACCTTCAATTGCATCCACATCCGGCTTGTCTAGCTGTCCTAAGAACTGCCGCGCATAGGCGCTGAGGGATTCGACGTAGCGGCGCTGCCCCTCGGCAAAGATCGTGTCAAACGCCAGAGAAGATTTGCCGGAGCCAGAGACGCCAGTGAAAACAATCAGTCGATCGCGCGGCAGTTCCAGGTCAATATTTTTGAGATTGTGCTGCCTAGCTCCCCGAATACGGATGGCGTTCTGTCCGGTAGCACTGCCAAACGCCGTTAAAGCGCGATCAGCATCAATGGGATAATGCCCATCTTGGTGTAAAGACGTTATCAATGCCTCTACTGGTTGGGTATTTGAGATTTCGGCACGGTGGGACATGGAGGCAGCGCTAAATAGTCCTTAACGATCTTAGCGATCTCTGGGAGCTTCCGTGGTTAGTTGTTGGTTGTTAGTTGTTGGTTGTTAGTTGTCCGCTGTTTACTGGGACTGGTATCTGACAACTGATAATTCTGGTGCTTAACTCAGTTTAAGATCCCTCTCAGAATTGAGGGGAGGCTGGAAGCGGATTTGGTTCAGCTAGAGTTCTCCAGTTTTTGAGCTAGATCGAGGCGTCTCGCGGCCTCCAGCACTCAACTGTTTCGCTTGAACTGAAAATATCCTTCTAAAGTAACATGATGAAATTTTTAACGAAGACTTAAGATTTTTGACATCTCAACTCGTCAGGAATGATTGCTCCTATTGTAGAAAGTGGCAGACTCCCATTGCTCACTCTCAAGTTAACCAAGGGACACTTCGCTTCATGAGCATTTTGACCAATTTTCTGCGTTCCCTGCTGCTTACAATCGCTTTCAGCTTCGTTGCCCCCCTTTTGATCATTGGGGGAGTGTTGTTCAGTCTCTCCCTCAGCAGTTACCTTCCTGGTCTAGAGAGGGTTGCCCAGGCGATCGCTGAGCAAATTTTGCAGTTTTTAGCCACTTTCGGTAGTGGATGTCCCTTGCGGGGTTTAGTTGTGATTGCTCTGACTTGCAGCTTTGTCGGTGCCCTATTTGATACCTACGCGTTCTATCGCTATCAAAGTTTTCGTATTCACTAACTTCCCATCGCCGCGACTGCGTGGAGTGCGTTAATCAAGCCTCTCTATTTCTCTGTAAGAGTCCACGCTCCGTCCCAGTTAGAGCCTGGGGGTGTTTTGATATAGTCGTTACACCGATTGAGATGCAAAATGGTCGCTTGGTCGTTGTGGTCAACGCTTAGAACTTTAGCGAACTCGGTTCTAGCAAGGACGAAATCTTGCTTGAGATAATATTCACGGCCTCGCGTGTAGTACTCAATCACTTGCTGCTTTTGGCTATCAAGTGGCTGCGATCGCAACCCTGCCAGTTCATAAATTGCTACCGGGTTGTTTTTACCCTTGACCCGAACGCGGTCCAGTTCCCTGACCCACACCTGATCTTTACAAGGCTGATAGGTGTTCTCGCTAATAATTATGTCGCAGCCGTAGATCTTACTAGCGCCTTCTAGTCTGGAGGCAAGGTTAACGCCATCACCAATTGCTGTGAACTCCATGCGCTTGCTAAAGCCAATATTGCCGCTGATCACACTGTCAGAATGAACGCCAATGCCAATATTGATCCGAGGCTTTTGGTCTACGAGACGACACTCATTGAATTTCTTTAATCCCTGGCGCATTTCAACTGCCGTTTGCACCGCCATCAAGGCGTGGTCTTTCAAAGTTAGCGGAGAGCCAAACACCGCCATGATCGCGTCACCGATGTACTTGTCAAGTGTGCCTTTGTGTTTAAATACAGCTTCGCCCATCACCTCAAAGTATTCGTTGAGCATGCTCACAACCTCTTCCGCTTCCAGGTTTTCAGTCAAGGTCGTGTAGCCGCGAATATCGGAGAACAAAATTGAGACATCTTTGCGAGCGCCTCCCATCTTGGGATCGACTTTCAGCAACTCTTCGGCTAATTCTTGGCTCATGTAGCGGTACATTGTACTTTTCAGCCGCTTCTCATCCGAGATGTCGTCCATCACCACCAAAGCGCCGCGAACCTGCTGGTCATCTCTAGCGTCAGCGATTGAGTTAATTGACAAATGAATACTGTGCTGTTCCTCCACCCCAGATGATAATAAAGTTTGGTCGGGGTAGTACTGAGAACGACGGTATTCCTCATCCGCTGAATTTAAAGCCACTTGGAACCACTTGTCAAAATCACCCTCCTTAATTCGGATCACCTCAGAAACCAATTGCCCCTCCAAGCGAGCATGTTCGCTCAAGCCCAGCAATCGCTTGGCGCTTTCATTCGCGGCAACGATGTGACCAGTTTTATCGGTGGAAACGACTCCGTTTGAGAGACTACGCAAAATGTCGCGCTGCATTTGTTCCTGTTGCTTCACTGTGGCAAACAGCTGCGCATTTTGAATTGCCACTCCTGCCTGAATATTGAACGATTCCATGAATGCTTCATCGTCGCTGTTAAAACTCGCCTTGAAGCATTCGGGAGGTTGGGGCCAATCAACTGGGTTGTAGGCTAAAAAATCTCCTTTTTTTCTTTTGTTGACTAGCTGAGTCACGCCAATCAACTCGCTGTTAGCATTAAACACCGGCATACAGAGTAGGCTACAGGTGCGATACCCTGTGTTTTGGTCAAACTTCTTGGAAGTATCAGCATCAGGATGGTCGTACAGATCGAAGGGAATGTTGAGCGGCTTGCTGGTCTGGGCAACTATGCCGACAAAGCCTACTCCCACGGGTACGCGCCTCTCTTCTAAAACACCATTGTTGTTAGGAAATTTTGCCCACAGGTCGCCTGCCTCTCGGTCTAACAGCCACAGGGTACTGCGGTCAGCGTTCATCAGTTCCTGAGCCTCACTCATTACCCGCTTTAGTGTATCCTCTAAGTCCAGACTGCTTTGGCTAAGCGAACGAATCGCTTTCATGAGGGCGGCAGCAGCCCTTTGTTTCTGAGTCGCCAAATAGAAAGACCGGGACGACTCTAGAATCAGGCGAATGGAAGGAGCAAATTCCTCAAATACTCTGCCATCTTCTGCTGTAAAGCCCTTGGTATCAATGCGCTCTGCTAGAGGATTTTCAAGGTTGTGGGGAAACTTTAACTTATTGAGTAATTGCACCACCGCCACTAAATCCCCCTGCTCATTCAACAGAGGCAGAGCTAGCATTGTGTACGTGCGATAGCCATTTTTTTGATCTTGCTGCTTGGCTGTGTTAGAGCGGGGATCGTTATAGAAATCATAGGGAATATTGACCACGCGCTTAAAGGTGGCAACTTCACCAGCAATACCTTGATCGGAAGGAATCCGAATCTCCAGAGAACGCTCTCCTTCTGCCTCGGCCACGATCGACCAAAGTTCTTGTTTCTCGGCATCCAACAAGAAGATTGTTGTGCGATCAGCACCTAGAAGTTCACCTGTCTTCAAGGTGATCGACTGTAGCATCTCCTGCAGGATTGTTTCAAATCCTTGAGTGTCTAATAATGATAGGGTTTGATTAACAATTCTTAACTTTTCTTCAACACCTGTAACAACTTCTTTAAAAGTTTCCTTCGTTAGGGGAGCAAGATATGATGAGAATGTGTCTTTGGTGGTAACAATTGCTACACTAGGATCTGAGGACACATTCTGTTCCTGGTGGGGAGTAACATCAATTACAGCAGTGGCGTCTTCCCAGTTAGGTAGAGGAGAAGCTGTCATAGCGGGTAGTGATAGAGGCTTAGAGCTACAAACGTCCGTTAAAAACTCAATCTTCATACGTAAGATAGTCATAGCCACTAATCAGCGGGATCGCTCAGTGGCACGGAAAAAGCAGTTTAAAAGCAGGGTGATTTCTTTGAAATGAGATGTTGCATTGAGGTTAAATTGTTCCACATGATTGTCAAGGGTCTAAAAATGGTTGGTGTTTGACACACACCATACAGTTTTTTCTTAAAGCTGTAAGCTGTTAGAGACTCTGAAGGCCATAACTGCTCAACCTAGTGTTAAGCTTCCAGATTTTTAGGAGTTATGTTGACAAGTTTACTCTTTCTCCCGAAAGATGTGTTTGCGACGAGAGCCGTTATTCGTTAGGGCAGCTTGCTTAAGAGCGTTTTTTAGCTGACTTGGATTTAGCCGGTGATGCCTTGCGGGTTGTCGGAACGTCATGAGGTTTTTGACGTAGGTGGGCAGCCTGAACCAGGAGGGATTCTGCAAACGTGATCGCCTCCGTGGCTGACTTTCCACCGGCTAACTGAGCTAGCTCTTCGCGTCGGGCGGTGTTGTCAAGTGCCTGTACTCGAACAACGGTACGGACGGGATCAGGGGATACGCCGTTGCCGTTGAGGAGTGAGGGGTAAGAAGGGGAGACGGTGTGTTTAGCCACTCGGAAGTGACGGTCTGCCATAGCAGCAACGAGGGGCTGGTGGGTGACGCAAAGTACCTGGTGACGTTGACTGAGCTGGTATAGTTTCTCAGCGATCGCCTGCGCCACTCGCCCTGACACTCCAACGTCAATTTCATCAAATACCAAGGTACCAGCTGGGTCTGCTTGAGAAAAACAGGCTTTCAGCCCTAGGAGAAAGCGACTCATCTCACCCCCAGAGGCAATTTCCATCAAAGGTTGCAGCGGTTCTCCAGGATTAGGGCTAAACAAAAATGCGATTCGGTCTGCCCCCATCGCTGTTGGAGTGCTGGGAGTCATTTCAACCTGAAACTGCACTTTCTCCATCGCCAATGGCTTCAGCTCTGCCACCAACCGTGCCTCTAACTGGGCAGCAGCTTTTTGGCGCATCTGAGTCAGACTAGCACAGGCTTGGGCGAGTTTGTCACGCTCATCTTGCTCCTGCTGCTGCAAGGCTTCAACCGATTGCTCGTCTGAATTGAGTTCTGCTAGTTCTGCTTGGATGTGCTGGTAGTGAGCGATCGCTTCCTTTAAAGTAGGACCATACTTACGACAAATCTGCTTCAGTTCCTGAATCCGCTCTTCCACATCCACCAATCGCTGGGGATCGGTCTCCAAACTCTCTCCGTAGGTATTAATCTGCCGCCCCGCCTCCACCACCTGAGCCAAGGCATTGCTGACCAAGTCTAAAATTGGTTGCAGTTGCGAATCGTACACCACCATATTGGTTAGGATGGCTTCAGACTGTCCCAGCAAGTCAGCTGCTGCTGGAGCATCCCGGTCGTTTTGGTAAAGTGCTTGGTAGACACTGTAACTTTGCTGTTGCAGCTCGACGACATGACCAAGGCGCTGATGTTCTTGACCGAGCTGTTCCAGCTCATCCGGATCGTCTAGCTCTGCCGCTCCCAATTCCCTATCCTGGTATGACAGCAAATCAAGCTGCTGTAAACGCTGACGCTCCGATTGACGCCGTTTCTCCAAAGCAGCCAGTGCCTGTTGGTGGAGGGTATTGGCGGCGGCGACAGCTTCCCGCTGCTGAAAGTGAGCTGCACCACCGTAGAGATCCAACCAGTCGC
>CAXUIV010000290.1:0-6481 GCA_964250875.1 uncultured bacterium | reverse complement strand
AGTTAAACAGCAAAATCCCAGCAGTAAGAATTTGATAGAGCTTCAGGTCATGCCAAACCGAAAGCATAATCAAGCCAAAGATTAGCATTAGGACGAAGAAAATGAGGTTAAATGCCATAAATAGCAAATTGACCAACATCACCCGGCCTGAATCGAGACCGCGCTGACGAGCATCATCCAGGAAGAGGGCTATGCCTCCTAAGCAAGCGGATGGTGCCGCAAAGTTAATGAAGTTGCTAGCTACCACCATGGGCAGCAAGTGTCCTACGGTAGCCGGTAGCTTTACAAGGTCGTACAAAGCCTGGTAAAGGACCGTTTGATTCAGCAACCACACCAGCTGGAGTATCAGCGCTACCATCACCCACCGGACTTGTCCTCGTCGTAGTGTGCCAACAAGTTCAGCCGCATCCACAAAGCGACTGGCAAGAATCGCACAGAATGAAATAATTAACCCGATTAATATGGCCCTACGCCAGTTCATAGTTTTTCTGTCTCGCTATCCTTCAGTTTGGATTAGCTGCTTGGCATCTTCGCGTCTCAAGGCTTACTTTAGCTTAGAAATTTTGAGAACGCCTCAGAGAGACTGCGGTCACCACTACCGCTACTACTTACCTAGACAGACATAACAAGTTGGTAGAAACGAGTGTCTCCGCGCACAACGGGAAATGTAACAGGTAGGTCAGAGCGGTCAATTTGCTGAAAACCGTGCTTTTCATAGAATCGGTGAGCGGCTTTGAAAGCTTCTATTGTTCCTAAATAAATCTCAGAAATTTTTCGTTCTGCTGCCCAACTGTACAAAGTATCTAATAATTGCTTACCAACTCCAATTGACTGCCCGCGATATGGTGCTGCAACAAACATTTTCCGCAAGGCAAGTTGCTGATTGGCAATATCAATAGCAGCAACGGTTCCGATGAGCTGTTCTCCGTCTAGAGCTATCCAAAAGTTTCCATTGCCTGTTTGGTAAACAGTTGGAATATTCAGTAGGTCAGGTTGATCATCAAGAGTAATAGGCGACCCAAATTCTTTGCGTTGAATTTGCAAGATTAGATCGATAACTGAAGTTTGATACTTAGGCTGATAGGTAGAAATTCGCATTCTTGAAGGTTGGTAGTAGGAGATTTAGGCTAATCAGCGCTGGCTGTGGAACAACCAGAGCCTATAAATAAGTTTCCCCTTCACGCAAAGTCAGAATTTCCACACCATCCTTCGTTACAGCTACCGTATGCTCAAACTGAGCAGAAAGCTTGCGATCGCGAGTCAGCGTAGTCCACTGATCGTCAAGCACCTCAACTTCCCAAGTGCCTTCGTTAATCATTGGCTCAATGGTAAATACCATACCTGGTCTAAGCCGCTTGCCCTTGCCGCGTGTGCCATAGTGCGGAATTTGAGGCGCGGTGTGGAAAACATTGCTGATGCCGTGGCCTACGAAGTCTCGGACCACAGAGAAGCCCTGGGCCTCAGCGTACTCCTGAATAGCGGCACCAATATCCCCAATGCGGGATCCCGGATTGACCTCGGCAATCCCCCTCCTCCGGCACTCATCTGTTACTTCAACTAGCTTCTTCGTGCTTTGGGAAGGCGTGCCGACGAAGAATGTTTTGGATGTATCGCCGTGGTAGCCATCAACAATCAGCGTGACATCAATATTAATAATGTCACCTTCCTTGAGGACTTGCTTCTCGTTAGGAATACCGTGGCAGACGACGTCATTGACGCTTGTACAGATTGACTTGGGAAAGCCATTATAGCCCAGAGGCGCACTTTTCGCCTTGTGAGCCTGTGTCCAGCGTTCTGCTTCGTCATTCAGCTGTAGAGTGCTTACACCGGGCTGCACCATCGGCTCAAGATGGTGTAGGAGTTCAGCCGCTAAGCGCCCCGCCTTGCGCATCTTATCTAGTTCTCGGTTCGATAACAGAACGATAGTTTCGCTGCCCATGCCAATTCGTCACCTGGATTTCCGCGATCAGTGAAAATAATTACCTGTACCTTAATTTTAGTTTAATTGTCTCCTGTTTCTTCCACTGCAACCTGTAGCTTGCTCATAAATGATTACCGTTGATACTAGTATCTAATGTAACACTGACTTCCTTAAGAGGTTGGGTTCAGGTGCCAGTAGGGGAAGCAGATGGGATGTGGAGGAGAGACAAAATACCACCTCCTCTAAAATGGCCGTGTTCAGGAAGGGCACCTTGCATGCGGTAGGCCCTGCTCACTTTACCAGGTCATCTTTATTATTCTCTTGCAAATATTTTACAGAAAATTTATTGACTTTTACTAGTAGATTAATTAGAAAAGATTTATACCGATGTTTAACTGCCGTTTAAACTCAAAAGTTTTTAGTATAAACAGTACTAAAGATTAACCAATTCGGCTTTGGAGACTAATAATCAGTGATGCATCTAATCAACCTAATTATAAATGCTTTTAGGGTAGCATTTCAATAAAACTATGTACGATTTTACAATTATAGGTGGTGGAATTGTTGGCCTCTCTAGCGCCATGGCTTTAGGTAGACGCTACCCATCTGCGCGAATTGTGTTGCTTGAAAAGGAAAGCAATTTTGCCTTTCATCAAACAGGTAATAATAGTGGCGTGATTCATTCTGGAATCTACTATAAACCAGGAAGCTTCAAAGCTAAATTTTGCGCTCAGGGCTGCCGCTCAATGGTGAAATTTTGTCGAGAGTACGATATCACACACGAAGTTTGTGGCAAAGTCATTGTTGCTACAGAGGAGAACCAGCTACCGCAACTAGAGAATCTATACAAACGCGGTTTAGAAAATGGTTTGGAGGTCACTAAGCTAAGAGCTGAAGAAGTTAAAGAGATTGAGCCGCACGTTAGCTGTAAAGCGGGACTTCGAGTTTATACAACCGGAATTGCTGATTACAAACAGGTAGCACAAAAGTACGCTGAGTTAGTAAAATCTCAAGGAGGAGAACTTCGGCTCAACACAAGGGTTGAGAAGATAGTTAAGACTCGCGATGGTCAAGTACTTGAAACTAATAATGGTACTTTTGAGACTCGTTTTGTGATTAATTGTGCTGGACTGCATAGTGATCGCATTGCTAAATTAGGACAAGTCGATCCGCAAGCGAAAATCGTTCCGTTTCGGGGTGAGTACTACGAACTGAAGCCAGAAAAACGCTACCTCGTTAAGCATCTCATTTATCCAGTTCCTAATCCAGATTTTCCCTTTTTAGGTGTCCACTTTACCAGGATGACAGACGGTAGCGTTCACGCTGGTCCTAATGCTGTGCTGAGCTTGAAACGTGAGGGTTACAAAAAGACAGATTTCGACCTGCGGGACTTTGCTGAAGTCATGACTTATCCCGGCTTTTGGCGGCTAGCCGCCAAGCACGCTGATGAAGGAATTCAGGAAATCATTCGCTCCTTCAGCAAAGCTGCCTTTGTCCAGAGTTTGCAGAAGCTCATTCCAGAAGTCCAAGGGGATGATTTGGTGCCAACCCATGCTGGTGTTAGGGCACAGGCTTTGATGAGCAACGGCAAACTAGTAGACGACTTTTTGATTGTCGAAGGTCAGAACGCAGTGCATGTCTGCAACGCCCCATCCCCAGCTGCCACATCTTCAATTGAGATTGGGGAAGCGATCGCCCAAGCGGTTCCCGAACAGCCTCATCTGCAAAAATCATTAGTCATTGGTCACTAACTCACAAGGATAAGTACTAGCGACTAGTGACTGCTGGCCCCTAACTTCTTGCATAAAGCTTACCAGCCAGTCTTTGACTTGGTGAGTAGCGCGACAATCGTCTTCGTTGTAGCGCTGAATAGTATCGAGGAACTGGCGATCGCCCGTTTCTAACCACTGGTCATACCAATAGATGCATTGGGAACCACTAGCCTGGGGATCGCGCCATTCAAAACCCAACCACCGAGCAATTGATTTGAGAGCATAGCTTTCCACTGGCAGTGCCACAGTGTTTATTACCTGCTCGTACACATCTACAAATCGATTGAGGATGGTGCGGACTTGCTCTCGTGGAGTGTGGTAGAGCTTAGCTAATCGTTTAACGGTATCGACTTCGTAAGCACAGAAGTGGAAAATTGGCGCTAAGGGGTACTGCTCAACTAGATCGAGAAATTGCTGCCAGACCAACTCTTCCATATCTGATCGCTCTGCTAGCAGAGCATGGAATGTTTCGGTATTGGCCTGCCTATCAACAACTAACACCCCTAGTAAGTAGTCTAACCCTACCTCTGGCTGGGCCTCAATATCAAAGTAAAGTTCGACGGGAGCTATAGACTGGTGGCCATCGTCGGTGCTAAAGGGTAAAAGGAGTGGGCGATTATGGATGACAGCTTGAGCCTGTAACACCAATTGTTGTGCCATGGCATTGCCAAACACTGGTTCTAATTTGGTAGTTGAAGCGTAGGCTAGGGATTCTATTGATGTGAGGTTAAGAACTTGCAGTTGGCTGTAGCGGCTAGGAGTTACACCTGGTAACAGGGAGAGATGTTGCTCGGATTTAGCGATCGCGTAGCAGTGATTGAACCAGCGGCAAAGACTGCACCGCTGGCGGGAAATGAACACATCTGGTGCTAGCGTTGCTCCTAGTGCCTGGATACACTCCTCCAAAACAGCATGCATCCGTGGAAGCCATATCGACAAATTAACTGCATAAGCCTCTGTGCGGCGCAGCAGTAACCATGCTGTGTCTGGATAGACACCCTGCATCCCTGCTACCAGATAAGCATTGTAGGCCGCCACAATTTGATATTCCTGCTTAGGCCGCTTTCCCAGTTCAATTTGAGAGGGCACATATATCCAATCCCCTAAGCTAGACTGTCCTGGCTGTTTGACCAATAGATCCGGACGACTCACCAGCGCGATACCCTCATCTGTTGATATCATCAACACGCCCTGGCGAATGCGGTCAACGCCCTGCCGCATCAATTCTAAAGTAGCCTTTGCTCCAGCTTCCCAGTCTCTCTTAGGGTATTGCGGTTGCTCATAACTCTGCTCTCGAAGAACGTTTTGCTGATGAGTTTGCTTGTCTTGTTGCAGTTTCAGCAGCAAGTCGCTAGGCGAATCTTGGACTCGCAGATCCCCATAAGCATCTAGAAATGCTCGTCTTTTACAGCGTTGGTAATGCAGCAGCAGTTCAGCAGTCATTAGCATACCTCTAAACTAACAAGAATTTAGAGGTGAGCGCATTATAGACTACTCATTCGAGCCAAGACGACTAGGCATAGACCAGAAGCAATACGCCCATTTTATTTAAGGATCTAAGGCTTCGGCAAACGAATAGCGCGAAGAAATTCTTTGATTGCTTGTGGTTGTTCTTGTGGTCGAACATATTGTGTCAGCAATTGCAAGTCTAGATTTGGAAAGAAATGACTATGAATAGCCTCTCGATAGCCCGCCCCGCGCAGGTCGTAAAGGGTTAGTCGGTCGTTTTGCCAAATCAAAACTTCTGGAACATCAAGCCCTTGGTAAACAGCTAGTTTATCTACCCCGCCACTCGTCAAGTTAACTTCAATCGCAAAATCTGGTAATTCTTTTAGCGTTTCCATACAGTAGCACTCATCAGGCTCTAGTCCTCGCGCCTTGGCTTGACGTCGAAAAGTTGTCGAGCCATAGCCATGTAAAGGAACATCAATCTCCTCTGCATAGCGTTCTAAGAGTCTTGCAAGGACCTTTTTAATCATTTCATGTTCAAGTGAGGGCATAAAGATTTCTAGGGATCCCTCAAGGTAGATGAGCCGTAGTCCAGGATATTCTCCCAGAGTTGCCAACACGCTTTCATACTGCTGCCAAGTCACGCTAGGCAAGACTACCCGTTGATCTTCGACGTTGGATGGTGGTTGAACGAAGGTGGTCATGGGGATTGCAGCGTAGTTTAATTTTTGTCTTAAGTTGTAGATAAGCAGGCAGACTTAATTAAACCATCGTTATCTTGGTCGCGGAGTGTTCTGCTTCAACTGTTGCACCTCTGCCACCTTCAACCCTGTTCTTTGAGCAATGGTCGCCACATCCAATAAATCCAGCAGCGATTTCGCAATTTCCAACCGTTCTTCCTGTCGCCCCAACTGTTCCCCCTCTTGCCGCCCTTTTTGTCGTCCTAACTGTTCCCCTTCTTGCCGTGCTTTCAGAATCGCATTCCGGTTGTCATGCAAAAACATCTGCCGCTTCTCCAGGATCTCTAATTCCTTGCGGCTTAACCTACTCTGCTGGGCCACGGCAAACGCATGCTTGATGGCAGCTACCTCCCCCATCTTAGGCGGCACCGACTCCAACAAATTCGCCGCCCGCAAAAAATACAGCCACTTATCCACCAGCGTCTCTAGGTCATTCAATTCCTGCTTGAACTTGGGCAACTCAACAAATACCAGCTCAATATCATCGCTGTAATCCGTCAAGTCGTCTTTTTCCTTCAACCGATAGCGAGAAATAATCCGGTCATCGCCAGGAAACATCACAAAATCTGTAATTGTTAGCGCAATCACCGGATTGAGCA
>CAXUIV010000289.1:0-6502 GCA_964250875.1 uncultured bacterium | reverse complement strand
AACCAGAATCACCACAGTATAGGTGAGCATAGGTTCAAACGAAGGCGTTTGTGAAGTGAAGTTGGTATGCTACTAGATTTACTGAAATTTTTCAAGGCTTGTAACCCCAGTAAGACACTTATGATGGGTGACGCGGAGGAGCGACGTTACTACATCGATTTTGCTGCTGTGCGTGGTGGCAAGATTATTGAGGAATTATCGAGAACCATTATCCGTATTTCCCCAGACTATCCGACCTGCCAGTTGTTCACTGGTCACATTGGCTGTGGTAAATCTACTGAGCTACAGCGGCTAAAAGCAGAGCTAGAACAGGAAGGATTTCATGTTATTAACTTTGAGTCCAGCCAAGATCTGGACATGGCAGATATTGATGTCAGTGACATTCTGCTGAGTGCAGCTCGTCAGGTTAGCAGCAGCTTAGAGATGATTGGCATCCAACTAAGACCTGGGTACTTTGCCAATCTGTTCAGCGAAATTGCCGAGTTTCTCCAGACTCCCATTGAGCTGTCAGCACAGGGCGAGTTGTCTCTGGGCATTGCCAAAATTACAGCCAAGACGAAAGACAGTCCAAAGCTCCGCAGCCAGTTACGGCAATATCTAGAACCGCGCACGAGCAGCATCTTGCAATCTCTGAACGAGGAATTGCTGGCAGGGGCGACACAGAGGCTAAAAGACAGAGGCAAGAAGGGATTAGTGATTGTGATTGATAATTTGGATCGGGTAGACAGTCGTCCCATGCCCTCCGGGCGATCGCAGCCAGACTACCTGTTCATCGATCGAGGAGAGCAACTCCGCAAATTCAACTGCCACGTCGTCTACACAATTCCGTTGGGGTTAATTTTCTCGAACGAGTATGAAGCGCTGAAAAATCGCTTAGGAGGTGGAGTTGCTCCTAAAGTATTGCCGATGGTGCTAGCAAGACAAAGAGATGGTCAAGACTACGAACCAGGAATAGCTCTACTGCGTCAGCTTGTTCTCGCCAGAGCTTTTCCAGATTTTGACCAAAATCTTCGACTCAAGCTGGTGACAGAGATCTTCGAGCAGCCTGAAACCCTGAATCGATTATGCCGCATCAGTGGCGGCCATGTGCGCAATCTCCTAGGACTGCTCTACAGTTGTCTCCAGAGGCAAGACCCACCTTTCTCGCAGGAATGTTTAGAATCAGTGATCAAAGACTACCGCGATGATCTCGTCTTAGCAATTACTGATGATGAGTGGCAATTAATCTTCCAAGTGGTGCAGCAGCAGAGTGTTAAAGGCGAAGCTGAGTACCAAGCGCTACTGCGAAGTATGTTTGTGTTTGAATATCGAGACCATCAGGGGCGATGGTTTGGCATTAACCCCGCCTTAGCAGAAGCGGAGAAATTTCAGCTCTGGCTGGCTCAAATGACTTGAAGTCAGTTTGATAGCCCTCACCCTCTCAGCCGCCTCCCCCAGATGCGTATACACGGTTAGGGATTGAGGTGGGGTGTTTGCTTTATCAATTTTAAACAAACTGTGTCTAGTCTCCGTTCCCCTGTGGTGCAGATCACTGAATTCGTTTTTAAATGTTGTAAGTTTACGTAGAACACACTTAAATATTTCACTGCAAACACACCAACTGCGGGTTTTGTTAGTCGCAGCGTCAACACACAGCTGATGCATGGCTCTTGGATGCTTGAGGTGCCCTTGAAGTCATGCCTACCCTTGTTGAGGGAATACTAAAGCTGTATAGCTCCTGTTTTTCAAGGTGGCCTTGAAGTCATGACTGATTCAGACTCAGCCGATTTTTCTGTGGTCGCTACCAACGAGCGTTCGTTGCAAACGCTCATCCGATCGCTCACCTTATCACACGGTCAATTTGCCCTTATTCTGGTACGTTGCAACTATGCGGCGTTGCAGGAGCAATTGTTGCTTTCGCTACGGCAACGGTGTCCTGTTGAGACCAACAAACTCGTTTTACCGCCGTCTGTCACAACGCTATACGACCCTATCCTGGCAACACTGGGAAGCCAACCGTCGCAGGCCCTTATGGTGTTGGGGCTGGAGTCTGTTCAGTCCCTTGACGACTTGCTCATAGCGACCAATCAGATGCGAGATCAGTTGCGTTCCAGCTTTCTCTTCCCAGTGGTGTTATGGGTTAATGACGAGGTACTGCAAAAGCTGACACGGTTCGCGCTGGATTTGAAAACTTTTGCCGCATCTCCAATTAAGTTTGAACTCACAACTGCTGATTTAATCGCCCTCCTCCAGCAGGAGGCTGACTCTTTATTCAACAAGGTAGTGGAAACGGCAGGTACTCAGCATTTCTCTCATGCCGTTCACGTGGCTCCAAATTCTCAGCATCGCCGTGAACTGGAGTTTGCTCTAAGAGATTTGCAGCTCCGACACGGCGTCACATTAGAGCCAGAACTAGAAGCAAGTACCTCTTTTGTGCTGGGCTGCGATGCCTATACGAAAGACCAGATTGCTCACGCTTTAACTCATTACCATCAAAGTCTGGATTTTTGGCAGCAAGCTGAATCTAAAACTCCAGATCTGAAATTGAGAGCGGCGGTACTGCTATTTCACATCGGCTTGTGTCACTACCGCAGTGCCGACTTATACCCGGCTGAAAACCAAGATTACTGGAAGGAAGCTCGGCATTACTTCCAGCAGTGTGTAGAAGTCTTTGAGAAGACACAGCAGCTAGATTTGGTCGCTAAATTCATCACCCCTTTGGTTGAAGTTCTGCAACGCTTGGAAGCATGGGAAGAGTTACTGCTTTTAGCTCAAAAGTCCCTCGCGCTGCATCAAACCTACGGAACCCAGACGCAATTGGCCCAAGATTATGGCTTTCTGTCATCTGCAGCGCTTAAGCGGTCAAACTGGGCAGAAGCTCACGAATTAGCGATCGCATCACTAGCCATTTTGGAGCAGGCCATTTCTGAGGATGGATTTGAAACCCGTCTCCACGACCAGCATCAGAGCTTATGTCTTTTCCTACTGGCGTCGTCGCAGCGACATCTTGGTAGAGTGCAGGAAGCGCTCAACAACCTGGAATGGGCCAGGATCATTTGTCACGTCCAGTACGATCCGTCCCTAGCACTGAAGATTTTGACAGAACTGCGATCGCTCTACTTTAAGCGCCATCAGTACCTAGAAGCCTTTAACCGCAAACAGGAACAGCTACAAATCGAGCGAGCGTATGGCTTCCGGGTCTTTATTGGTGCAGGGCAATTGCAGCCTCATCGTTACAGCATGAACCCAGTGCAGCCCCAGTCTGGACATCAAGGTACTGTGGCACAAGAGATAGCCGCCTCCGGACGGCAGCAAGATCTTAATCGCTTGATTGAAAGAATTAGTCGCGCTGACTGCAAACTTACAGTGATCCATGGGCCCAGTGGAGTCGGTAAAAGTTCAATTCTGAAAGCTGGATTAGTACCAACTTTGCAACAAACAGTCATAGGACACCGAATTGCCTTGCCCATTGTTGTGTCTCGCTACACAGATTGGGTTAAGGAATTAAGACGCGCTTTGGGAGAGGCAATAGGTGATTTGGTATTTGGTATTGGCGGTTTTGAATCGAGCGAAAGCGACTTCAATCAACACGAATCCGAAAGAGTAAAAGCCAAAATTCAGAATTTAGTTGAAAGTCACAATAATTTAATTGTCTTAGTTTTCGACCAGTTTGAGGAGTTCTTTTTTACTAACACAAAGACACCGCAAAGGCGAGAATTCGCTTTGTTTTTGCGCGACTGTCTAAACCTTCCCTTCATCAAGGTCGTACTTTCACTGCGAGAAGATTATCTGCACTACTTATTAGAGTGTGAACGCCTATGCCGCACATCTAACGAGTACACATCCGGCTTAGCAGTCATCAATAACAATATTTTAGACAAAGATATTCGCTACTACTTAGGGAATTTCTCCACTAATGATGCATTCCATATTATTCAGAACTTAACCCAACACTCCCAGTACAAACCATCCCCTGAGTTGATTCATGCCTTAGTACAGGATTTAGCTGGAGGAGTTTTAGGCGTTCACCCGATTGAATTGCAGATTGTTGGATCACAGATGCAAGCAGAGAACCTGACAACAATTGAACAGTACCAGCAACACGGGCCGAAGGAAGAACTGGTGGAGCGCTGGCTAAAGCAAGTTATCCAAGATTGTGGCTCTGAAAATGAGCAGTCCGGTTGGGAAATTCTGTTTGAGTTAACCAATGAAGATGGTACCCGCCCATTAAAAACAAAGCAAGATTTAGCTGCCGTATCTTTAACCAAGGTGGCGCGATCTCGCTTTGGCGGCACACCTCGCGCTAAAGGACCGTCGCCTGAACGAGCTGACTTGATTCTAGAAATTCTAGTGGGTTCAGGTTTGGTGCTGCGAGTGCCAGAAGAATCAGGCGATCGCTACCAGTTAGTTCACGATTATCTGGTCAAACCGATTCGCGCTCGTGATACCTCTGGCCTCAAAGCCCAGCTCCAGCTAAGCCAACAGCAGTTACAGCAGCGTAACCAAGTGCTGAGGTGGCTACTAAACTCAGCGGTAATTTTTGCCGTTGCCTCTGGTTTACTAGCTTGGCGAGCCGAGTCCCAGAGGCAAAGAGCTGATGAAAGCGAAGCTAAAGCTCAGATTGGTGCCCTGGCTGCCGCCTCCGAAGCCCTATTTGTTAGCAATAAAGAGTTGGACGCTCTCTTAGAAAGTTTACGGGCTTGGAAACAATTGAAAGCAAAGGGGGTTGACGCTCAGACGCAAATCCGAGTCGTGACAGCACTCCAGCAGGCGGTTTATGGAGTAACCGAGACCAACCGACTGGAGGGGCATGGCGATGTTGTTTGGGGTGTAAGTTTCAGTCCTGATGGGCAAACACTGGCCTCAGCCAGTCGGGATCAGACTGTGAAGCTGTGGCGCAAGGATGGCAAGGAACTGCAAACACTTTACGGCCATCGTGGTAGTGTCGCCAGCGTTGCTTTTAGCCCTGATGGTCAACTCATCGCTTCAGCTAGCTGGGATCAGACTGTGAAGCTGTGGCGGAAAACTAGAGGGGGATTTTACACAGATGACAGAACTCTCCAAGGACACAAGGGCGCTGTATACAGCGTCAGTTTCAGCCCTGATGGTCAGATGATCGCGACCGGCGGCCAGGACCAAACAGTGAAACTCTGGCGGCGGGATGGTCGCCTGATCAGAACATTGCAGGGACATCGTGGCCCAGTCAACTGGGTGAGTTTCAGTCCTGACGGTCACCTCATTGCCTCAGCTAGTGACGACAAGACTGTGAAACTCTGGCGGCAGGACGGTCGTCTGGTAGAAACTTTACAGGGACACCAGGATTGGGTTATGTCCGTCAGTTTTAGTCCCAATGGTCAGTTCATTGCCTCGGCTAGTCGGGACAAAACAGTGAAACTCTGGAGCCGCAATGATACGGGTTATCAAATCCACCCTTACAAAAGCCTACAGCAGCATGGCGGTACGATTTGGAGCGTTAGCTTTAGCCCTAGTGGTCAAGAACTGGCTTCTGCTAGTGATGACAACACTATAAAACTCTGGAGTCTGAACGGCACCTTACTCAAAACTTTCAAAGGACACAACGATAGCGTCACCAGCGTCTCTTTTAGCCCCGATAATCAGCTGCTAGCCTCAGGAAGTTACGACAAAAGTGTGAAACTCTGGAGTTTAGATAGTCCAAAGACTCCCATCCTTCAAGGACACACTGATCGAGTAAACAGCGTCCGGTTCAGTCCTGATGCTCAAGTGCTGGCTTCTGCTAGCAACGATCAGACAGTTAAACTCTGGCGACGTCATGGTAAGGGTGGGTTTGAGACCCATCCCTACGCAAGTTTAGTGGGACACAGTGCCAGAGTCACCAGCGTTAGTTTTCACCCGAATGGTCAGATATTAGCCTCTGCTAGCTATGACAAAACAATAAAACTCTGGAGTCTAAACGGCACCCTACTAAAGACTCTCCGAGGACATACTGATGGTGTCACCAGCGTCAGTTTCAGTCCCGATGGCCAGATGCTGGCCTCAGCTAGCAAGGATAAGACGGTGAGACTCTGGCGTAACGGCACTTTACTCCACACATTGTCAGGGCATACAAAGCGAGTGAACAGTGTCCAGTTCAGTCCCGATGGTCAATTAATTGCATCAGCTAGCGATGACAATACGGTGAAACTCTGGCGCTCTGATGGAAGTCTAGTTAAGACTTTAAAGGGGAGGGGGTCTCACGGTTGGGTTATGGATGTCAGTTTTAGTCCTACAGGTCAGCTACTTGCCTCAGCCAATTGGGACAACACGGTAAGACTTTGGAGCCTTGACGGCAGGTTAGTTGATACTCTACTACAAGGCTACAGCGACAGTGTGAACAGTGTGAGTTTTAGCCGGGATGGTCAAATCTTGGCGGCAGCTAGTTGGGATAACACGGTAAAACTTTGGAGCCTTGATGGCAAGCTACTCAAAACTCTAAACGGGCATCGTTCTGCTGTCTTGGGCGTGAGTTTCGCTCCTCATGGTCAATTGCTGGCCTCGGCGAGTG
>CAXUIV010000288.1:0-6527 GCA_964250875.1 uncultured bacterium | reverse complement strand
CCGTCCCTGACTGGATGCCTGTAACAGCTCGATCGGGTCAGGGCGATCGCCACCTGGACACCACTCTCGGTGAGCTAATCGGGGCACAGCCTGACGCAACGCCTTGCCAGCTGCCAATCGGTCGGCAAGCGATCGCTGTGCGGTAGAGAATGGGCTAGCATCAGAACTCTGTGTGGCAGTCATACTGTGTCCCTCTTGATCGATTGGAATTAGCAGCGATCGCCCATTACAAGTTGTTCACCGCTTTCCGTTACAGCTGGCTTCGGTAGATAAGCTACCACACATTTAAATTGCAGGTTTTTAGCTAAAGACCTTGTGTAAAGTTAAAACTGACAACTGGTAATCTAAACACTTGCCGGAATTTGCTCAAATTAACTTCATCACTAACCGCGTATCAGCAGCCTAATCGGCAAAAAATTGTTTGGCCACTGACCGAGTCGTTTGTAGTTCGTAATTACAGGAGGTGAGAGATGACATGGATGGAATTCACCGTTCGCCTTGGAGTTGCACTTCTGCTCGGTGCTGCTATCGGCGTAGAAAGGCAGTGGCGGCAACGGATGGCAGGGCTAAGGACCAATGCTCTGGTGTCTATTGGGGCGGCTTTATTCGTCATGCTGTCTTCTCTAACCCCAGGTGAGTCAAGCCCGACACGGATTGCAGCTCAAGTGGTTTCTGGAATCGGTTTTCTGGGTGGGGGCGTGATTCTGCGCGAAGGACTCAGCGTGCGCGGTCTGAATACAGCTGCGACTCTGTGGTGTGCGGCGGCAGTGGGGTGCTTGTGCGGAGCTGGACGGCTATCCGAGTCATTCATTGGAGCTTTGGCGGTGCTAGCCACCAACGTACTTCTACGGCCTCTAGCTCACAGCATCAATCGGCAGCCGATAAAGAACACAGAGCTAGAAACCTATTATCGTTGCACGGTCGTCTGTCGCAGCGAGGATGAGATCTACGTCCGGGCCTTGCTCCTAAAGATGGTGAATAACGGTCTGATGTTACGCGCGCTCTCCAGTGAAGATCTGGACAATTCAACCAAATTAGAGGTCAAAGCAGAGCTTATGATTCAGGACCGCAACGATGCACTGCTGGAGCAAATTGTCAGTCAGTTGAGTTTGGAACCAGGGGTCAGTGCTGTCAGTTGGGAGATTTTGGCTGAAGATGCAGGAGCAACCCATCCCCTGTCTTCTCTGACACTTCCAGCTAAATTTCCATCAGGGACTTAACTGGAACACCTTCAAAGCGACAGAAATCAGCGTCAGGAAAATCATGAACCCAATCCCGTCTAGCAGTGTTGTCAGCAGTGGCCCACTGATCAGTGCCGGATCGAGGTTCAGCCGCTTGAAACCCATTGGCAGCAGAGTTCCTAGTGTGACAGCTACCAACACATTGATGGCCATGACTAGTCCTGCCACTAACGCCACCCATCGCTCTTGAGGAGGTGCCCAAATCAAAGACAGCGCGACCAAGGTAAGACCTAATATGACAGCGGTTCCTAACCCAGCTAAGATTTCCTTGCGCAGGAGTTGCAGGGTATCCTGGGGTGTTACATCCCCTACGCCCATTCCTCGAATGGTCACTGTTAAAGCCTGAATCCCAACAGTACCGCCAGTGTTAGAGAAAATCGGCATGATGACTGCTAGCACTGGCACCATTGAAATGACTGGCTGAAAGGGGGCGATTGCACTCGCCGCGCCGATGTAGAGCGCCATAACTCCTAATAGCCACGGCAGCCGCTTGCGGATTGTTTCCACAGGATTTGCTAGCACTGATTCCGATCCCCCACTGACCCCGGCTAACTTATGGATGTCTTCAGTGGCTTCCTCCTCTAGAATGTCTATTACGTCGTCAATCGTGACAATCCCTACCAGTCGGTCCTCGCGGTCAACTACAGGCAGCGCCAGCAGGTCGTAGCGCTGCATCAGTTGCGCGACTTCCTCTTGCGGCATTTCCGTCCGCGCTCTCAGGACGCGAGTACTTGCAATATTGCCAATGAGGGCGTCGGGAATTGAAAACAACAGCTGCCGCAGTGAAACCACGCTGACTAGCTTGCGGCTGTTGTCAGTGACGTAGGCATAGTAAATCGTTTCTTTATCGCGATCGCTCAGACGAATTTTACTCAAGGCTTCTCCAACGGTTAATCCTTCCCGTAGCGACACATACTCCGTCGTCATGACGCGACCAGCAGTGCCTTCTGGATAGCCCAGGATCGTTGCCGTTGCCTGTTGTTCGGCGGAGCTGAGTTGGTCTAAGAGTGGCTTGACAACCCCAGCCGGTAGCTCGTCAAACAGTCCCGCTCGGTCATCAGGACTCATCGCCTCCACGAGATGCATTACCTGCTCTGAGTGCAGCGAACCGATCAGTTCCTCCTGTACTTCAGGCGGCAGATGCTCAAATACCTTGATTGCTTCACCTTTGTTGAGCAAGCGAAACGCGATCGCCCGACGCTCTGGAGACATTTCGGCGATGTAATCTCCGACATCAGGAGCCGGTAAACGATTCAGTTCCGTCTTTAACTGACTGAGATCGGTGATGTCAGACAGTGAAGTACAACCATCTTGGGTGAGCATCAAACCTCCTTAAGTCTCCCCCACACTGGAAGGCTATGCCAGGTTAAAGGAGATTACGACTGTAGCTGGATGGACTCGTGTCCGTTGCATTCGTACAATTTGACATCGGTCCCAGTTGGGAGGATCGCTACGCTTTATCCTACCTTACCAGGCAGTTGAAGGAATAACCTCAATAACAGTTATGAGCCAATCACCGAGACCGAGCCGTCAAAGTTTGCGGGCACTCGATTACCTCAATTTTTTTCTAGCAGATGTGCGGGATGGCATTGGTCCCTATCTGGCTGTTTTCCTTAAAGCTTCGCACAACTGGAACGCCGCCGACATCGGCATTGCCATTTCTGCATCGACCATCGCTAGTGTCATTGCCCAAACACCGGCTGGTGCCTTGATTGACCGACTGCGCCAGAAGCGGCTGTTAATTGTGCTTGCTGCCTCGTTTGTCTGTATCGGCTGCCTCGGAATAGTCTTTCTCCCAACTTTTCCAGTGGTCATCACCGCTCAGGCTTTGATTGGAATTGCTGCCGGGATCTTCCCACCTGCGATCGCCGCTATCAGTTTAGGGCTGGTTGGGCACAGCAAACTGGATGGGCGAGTTGGTCGCAACGAGACGTTTAACCACGCAGGCAACCTCCTGACTGCCACTCTAGTTGGTTTAATCGGTAAGTTTGTTGCGAACGAGGGAATATTTTTTGTTGCTACAGCCGTAGCGACTGCCAGCGCCATAGCGGCTTTGAGCATCCGAGAGCGGGATATTGACCATGATTTGGCGCGTGGTGCAATAGATGTCAAGGAGGAAGTACAGCCTCACATTTCTAACTTGAGAGAGCTACTGAGCGATCGCCGGATTGCCAGTTTTGCTCTTTCTGTCGTTCTGTTTCAGTTTGCCAATGCGGGGATGATCATTCTCATCGGTGAGAAACTCTCGGAGGGCAGAGACAAAAGTGCAGCACTCTATATTTCAGCCTGTATCATTGTGGCTCAGCTCGTGATGGTACCTGTGGCCAACTTGGCTGGTCGTTTCGCACGCTTTGGCAGAAAGCCCGTCTTCCTGGTTGGCTTTGCCGTTTTGCCAATTCGCGCCGTGTTGTTCACGCTCTCACACAATCCTGTTTTTCTAGTTTCTGTGCAGATCCTAGACGGCGTTGGCGCAGGTATTTTTGGAGTCATGACAATTCTGATGGCCGCCGACTTAACAAAGGGCACTGGGCGTTTTAATCTCACACAGGGAGGAATCCAAACCGGCATCGGTATTGGCGCAGCTCTCAGTAATTTACTTGCTGGATCTGTAGCTCAAAGAGCTGGTTACGACGCCGCGTTCCTAACGCTAGCTGTGGTGTCTATTGTGGCTATAGCCGTCTTCTGGTTGGCTGTACCGGAGACAAAAGCAGTAAAGGACAGGCAGTAGGCAGTGGGTAGTGGGTAGCATGAAAAAACAGATCCGTTAGGGGCAATCACGTCCCGCACGGGTTTCTTCCTGTCATCATTTCAGAAATGGCGAGAAGAAATTCTGCTCAAAGAGGCACAGCCAACGGTGTTTGCGGACTTGGGCTATGGGCTATGATCGTTGTCAGTTATTGAGATAGTGAATCTTTATGACTCTCCGGGAACTACTTGCTAAGCGAGACGAAATTCTGGAAATTGCTGATCGTCACGGTGCCTTTAACGTTCGCATTTTCGGCTCAGTTGCCAGGGGTGAAGCCGATTTGCAGAGTGATGTTGATTGCCCGTTCAATTTCTAGCAGATGCTTGGCAGCCATCTCAGCAACGTTAGATTCTAGAATGTGTTGCTAACATAACACAGGCTCAACCACCCACTGCCTACTGCCCTTGATAAAAAGTAAGCAGAGGGCAGTAGGCGGCAAGGCAGTTGTAGAATCTGCCCACTGCCCACTACCTACTAATTACAGCGATAATGGTGGAGACAGCACAGGCAACTTTGAGAGTGTATGGCATACAGTGACTTCACCCTGCAAAAACTCAAGAAAGACTTTGGCTTACAGGTGGATGAACAGCGCAATTTGTTTGCAGCGGTTGAGTTTGTTGCTGGGAGCGAACTGCTGAATAACACGCTGCAAGAAACCGTGCAGTTGGCGATCGCCATCAACACCGAGAAAGCCCGCTCTGAAATGATTATCACCCCTGTGTTGCTAGAGGTGCGATGACAGGCAAATGGGCAAGTTAGCCTGTTTTCGGGCACAGAATTTAACGTTGATGATGAAAAGGGACTTGTTGGCTACTGTGACTACATCCTCAGCCGCTCCAAAGAACAGCTCACCATTAATGCCCCTGTCATTTTAATCGCTGAAGCAAAAAACGAAAACATCAAAGCAGGCTTAGGGCAATGCATTGCAGGCATGGTTGCTGCCCAGCAGTTTAACGAGCGTGAAGGTCAAGCGATCAATGCTATTTATGGAGCAGTTACTACAGGTGAGATCTGGAAATTCCTCAAGTTAGTCAACACAATCATTTCTATCGACTTAACCGACTACTACATCTCACCCAACCTCACCAAAATCCTCGGCATCTTGATCCAGGGTTTAGGGCTGCAATCGGTTGCGAGCAAAGGATAGTATCACGAACTTGTACTTCAATTACAAATTACGCATCAGTAATAACTTTGCGGCTGGCTTCAATTGTACCTTTGATGGTTCCAGCGATCGGGACAGCAACAATCACTCCTAGTAATCCAGCGATCTCAGCTCCCATCAACAAGGCAATGAAGATCCAGATGGGATTTAGACCCGTGAACCCGCCCATCAATCGAGGAGCAATCACATTATCTTTAATCTGCTGCATGATCACAGAGGCTGCGGCTACCTGAATCGCCAAGAACCAATTCTGGAACAAAACCAAAATTGTCACCAAGCCAATCCCCAGCGTTGCTCCAATAAAGGGAATAAGTTCGCCGACGCCAATCAGAAGAGCAAACAAAAGCGCAAACGGCACCTTGAGAATTAAAAAAATTGGGGTCAGGGTGATAACCATGAATAACCCCAGCAACAGCTGGCTAATGAAGAAGTTTTGAAAATTCAGCTGCAAGGAGGCGCTAAAGGGTAGTCCAATTTGAGACGGCAATAGGTTGATCAAGCCCTGCCACACGCGCTCACCGTAAAGCAGCATGTAAAACGCCAGCACCAGGACTAGTATGAGATCAAGTAATCCCGTTATCGTGCCCAGTGCCACTCCAACAGCCTGACCTGCCAGCTCTTGCACTAGACTGTAAAGACGAGCAGTGATTTGACTGCTAAGACCCGTAAGCGATAGCGGTAGATGCCTAGCCCTAGCCCAGTTTTCAAACCGCTGTAGATTCTCTTGACTGGTCTGCAACCAGGTAGGAATCTCCTTGGTTAGCAATTCGACTGTTTGGCTGATGACCACTGGCACCAATGTGACACCAAGGATGACAAAAACGGTTAAAGCTACTAGCAAAACGATGCTAACCGCCTGAGCCTGAGTGATGCGAGCTCGCCTAAAAAACCGCACCGGGTAGTTGAGTAAAAAAGCTAGAATCGCTGCCACAACAAGAATAGTGACCAGATGCTCAAAATAGCGAAACGCTTGGGACAGTAACCAGATGTTGAGAGCAATAATCGGACCGCCCAGGCCAAAGAGTACCAGACGTTGAATGGAGGCTGACTGAAGCATCGTCACAAACCCTGTTTCGGCCAAAAAATGGCACTAAAGTAAGTATTTATTCGCACATATTTACACCTTATGCGATCAGCCGAACATTGCAGCATCACCTTGACAGTTCTTTAAGCCCTGGTACGGCGTTGCATGCTGATACCCACCATCGCCATAGGACAAAATTATGACGACAGATGATTCAAACACGTTATAGAATTCCATTTATGCAGTCAGACCATAACTCACAAACACGGGCTTCACTAGAGGCACTGGTAGCTCAGATAGATTTAATGATCCGGGCACGCTGCTACCCCCTGCTGTATATTGTGGCAGTGG
>CAXUIV010000287.1:0-6530 GCA_964250875.1 uncultured bacterium | reverse complement strand
GTGTAGGAGTTGGAATTGGCGGCGGGGGAGAAACTGGTGAGGGGGTGGGAGTAGGAGTTAATGTTGCACTGCCAGGCAGTAGTTTGCTGAGCAGTTGTTGCTTAGGGACATCGACACTATGCCAGTCATCCAGCAGGATGCCACCAGTATCACTGCTGTCGGGGTTCCAATCCCAATAGGTGAAGCTGAGTCCCTTTTGACCGATGAAATCGACCAGCTTCTGCTGCCAAATTCCTTCTTTGGAGCTACTATCTACCTGACGACCACCAAACTCCCCAATCAAAATCGGAGCTATTCCCTGAGTGGCAATATAGTTAAATCCAGTTTCCCAGCGGCTAGGCATGTTGTTAGGAAAAGTGGGATCAGAGAACCAGGGTTGATTGTACACTCCAGCGCCATAGTCATGAGGAGAGTAAACTAACTTATTGGAGATACTTAAACGCACTGGGTAATTTTTTACACCTTCTAAATTACCCCCCTGCCAGTGTCCCACGAGCTGCTGACCTGGAACATTATTCTCGACGCCTTCTACTACAATCAGCCAGTTAGGATTGACAGCTTGAATCGCCGCTCCTGCTCGTTCTGCTGCTAGTCGCCAATCATTAGCTTGATTACCAGTTCCCCAGCTCGCTTGACCGTGGGGTTCATTTTTTAAATCTGCCCCAATCACGTTAGTCTGGTTTTTGTAATGGTCTGCCAACATTGTCCACGTGCCGATCCAGTCGGCTTCTGTGAAACCGTCGCCGTACCAGAGTTCCGGAATTTCCTGGTCATTGAGCCGATGACTGTCGAGCAAAACCAATAAACCTTGCTTGCCTGCTTCTTTGACCACTAAATCCATGATCTGTAAGGGGGTTTTGCCATTCAGGTCGTTGTTGCTTCCGATGGTAAAGTCAACTCCACTGATGTTAGACGAACGTAGCGCTTGCACCGAGTAGGGTAGCCGGATAATGTTGTATCCCAGGCTTTTCATTTGGGCCAACATATCCTTGTAGTCCCTTACCCATAAGCCGTGGGGGACGTGTAGACTTGTCTCCATCCCAAACCAGTTAACTCCTCTGAGCAACACTGGTGTTCCTGTAGCATCAACAATGTTTGAGCCTTGAGTAGAAAGTGGGGTAGAGAGCGTTGTGGCAGCGTCTGCTACGCCCATGAAGCTTTGCGGTTGCTGTAGCAAACTTATTACCAGAAGTAGCACTGTACAAATCCACATGGCTGGCCAGAATCGTCTCAATCTGATACCGGCGATCCCCAGTTCGGGGTGCTTTCGGTTCGCGATCGCCACTCCGTGCTGGCGTTTTCGCCGTCGTTGCTGTTCCGGACTCTTTTTTCTGATCGCCAGCAACAGGACACTCACAAAGACACTTTTGAATCCTATTGATAAATGGCGAATTGCCAGAATGATCCCTTGCCCAAGGTCATCAAACACCTGAGCAATGTGTCGAAATTTAGTCATGTATGTGGTTGTGAATTAGTTTCCTACGCCCAATGAACCACTTGGGTTAATTGCCACCTTGTTGATTGGGACGATGTTCATCAATCTGCCGCGCTAACTTCTTCAGCTAAGAGTGGTAGAGCTTCAGCAGAATACACGCTGACACTAAAAGCTGTGGGTAGATGGGACAGAGCTAATACGTAGCCAAATGTCAATTCGGTAGCCAATCGGTCCTAAAATTTCTGAAGCTAGCGCTCGTCTTAAGCCAACGCTCTTTAGAGTTTCAGACAGAAAGCGGTAGTGTATCCTTGAATCTTCCTGGCATTTCTACAACCTTTACCGCTCTCATCAACCAAATTTTGATGGATGCGGTGTTGGATCTCTAACTACCATCAGCCGGTTTAATAGCTGTCACATTGTCTGATGACGTTAAACCAGTACAATTTGCTAAATCATTTAGCAACAAGGACGGATACCAAAAAACTGGCCAAAAAACTGGTACTAATAAGTAAGTAGGGTGCCAAAATCTGCTCGTGTAGTTGTATTATTGTCTGCTGGACAGCACGAAGTCGTAGTGTAGGAATAACAAGTAGGCGGGCAAAAAAGTACAGAAAGTACCCAAACGGCAAACCTATGTTTCAGGAAGACGACACCGCCGCAAACCTCCTTCAGCAGTTGCCCCACCTTGGTGACGACCAGATCAAGCAACAGTATTTGAACCTGAAGTTCACCAAAGCTTTGTTGCTGATGATGCCGCAGGCGAGTGAAGCTCAGGCGCTGCGAGTAGTAAGGTTAGCCTTAGAAGTAGATATGACGCTGGGTGCCAAGTTAGCAGGATCTGTAAAACCGCAATTTCAGGCACGAACTGTTGATTTAGTGGCGACACTGGACGTGGATGAACGACTCACAATTCAACTTTTGGGCATTACAGGCTCTGATAGTGCTATTCCATCACTACTTCAAGCTTTAAAATATGAAGACTTTCACCTCCGTGAGTTAGCTGCCGAGGCGTTAGGTCAAATTGGTTCTGATGTAGCTGTATCAGGGCTACTGCAAGCTTTGCAGGATGAATATGCTCAAGTGCGCCAGAGTGCAGCTTCGGCATTAGGTCAAATTGGCAGTGATGCAGCTGTGAAGGGACTGCTGCAAGCCTTACAAGACGAGGACTCTTACGTTCGTTGGAGTGCTGCCTATGCATTCGGCCAGATCGGTAGCGATGCAGCTGTAGCGGTGCTGCGGCAAGCATTGAACCATGAAAACGCTCACGTTCGTGGCTGGATTACTTCAGCGTTAGGAAAAATGAGCAGTGATGCAGCTGTGTCAGGGCTGCTGCAGGCTCTGCAAGACGAAGACTTTTTAGTTCAAAGATGGGCTGGTTCTGCATTAGTAAAAATTGGCAGTGAAGCAGCTGTGTCAGGACTGATTCTAATTTTGAATCACAAGAACTCCCATATTCGTGAGATTGCTATTTCTGCACTAAGAAAAATCCGCTCTAAGGCTATGGTGGTTGAGCAGCTTCAAGTTGTCGAACGAAATTTCTAGTAGGGGCGACCTGGTGGGTCGCCCAGGCTAATTAAATAAGGGCGACCCGGCAAGTTGCTCCTACTGATCAAATAATCTCAACTGGTGGCTAGGGTTGCCTGCCGCAGTTGCTCAACCCAACGGTGCAAACCGTCTGTATTGAGGCGGTAACTCAAGGGATGAGCAATCAGTCGCGCCGTACTTTTAAATAGAGTTTCGATCTCAATCAAGCCATTCTCGCGGAGAGTTCTCCCTGTCGAGACCAAATCCACGATCGCCTCAGACATTCCGGTAATCGGTCCTAATTCTACTGAACCGTAAAGCGGCACAATTTCTACAGGCAAGTCCAAGTTCTTAAAGTGTTCGCGAGCGCAGTAAACGAACTTGGAGGCAACCCGACCGTGGGGCGGCAGTTCTAACGCTGAACGGTAGGGACTGGACTGCTTTACTGCGAGCGAGAGACGACAGGGGCCAAACTGCAAATCTACTAGGTGAGCGACTTGGGGCTTTTTCTCCCGCAGTACGTCGTAGCCAACGATACCCAACTGGGCTTGACCATATTCTACATAGACTGGTACATCCAGTGCCCTTACCAGCAGGGCTTTAGCTGTGTGGCTAGGGTCATAAATTTGCAGTTGGCGATTGGATGCATCAAGGAAGACGCTGAAGTCCAATCCAACGGCTTGCAATAGGAGGATACTTTCTTTCAACAACGCGCCTTTCGGCAATGCGATAGTAATCATAGGGACTTTGGATTTTAGATTTTAGATTTTAGATGAATAATGAATCCAAAATCCAAAACGCTCGTTGCCAAGCCCAAGAGCTTAAGCCGGAGTCCAAAATTCAAGCATGCAAATTCTTCTAGTTGACGATGAAGTTGAATTAACTGACCCATTAAGTCTTGTACTAACCCGTGAGGGATACGAGGTCGATGTGGCTTATGATGGGGCAACTGGAGGTCAGCTGGCGGCCCAACAGGGCTACGATCTGCTGATTCTTGATTGGATGCTGCCGCAGAAAACGGGGTTGGAAATTTGCCAGCAGCTGCGGCGCACTGGGCAAAGTACACCTGTACTCTTCCTAACCGCTAAAGACACAGTTGACGATCGAGTACAAGGTTTGGACAGCGGTGCTGACGACTATCTGGTGAAGCCGTTTGAACTGCGAGAGTTACTAGCACGGGTCCGTGCCCTCCTGCGTCGTTCTGGTGCCGATACATCTCCTATGGCCGACCAACGCCTGCAAGTAGCGGATCTGGAGCTAGATTGCGACAACCAATTGGCCTATCGTCAAGGACGCACAATTGAGCTATCGGAAAAAGAAAGCCAGTTGCTGGAATACTTGATGCGCCATGCCGGTCAATTGCTGACTCATGCCCAAATCTATGCATACTTGTGGGCAGATGGCGACCAACCCAGTAGCAACGTACTAGCTGCTTTGATTCGTCTGCTGCGCCGCAAAATTGAGGTGACTGGCGAAGCACCCTTGGTTCATACTGTGTATGGTAAAGGCTATCGCCTCAGCTCCCTCAGCTTATCCCCAACAGACGCGCCCAAGCCTTAGACGCGCCCTCTAGTTCCTTGCTTAAATTCTGGTTGGTATCCTGATTCTAATTCTCCAACCCATTTCTTGCGGATGGACAGAATGATGACACCCTTCGTGATTAAGAGTTTTAAAGGAGTAGCAAAGCTCCATTGTGAGAGTCGCTGAATGAGTCCAATTGTTTCAGTTGAGCGCTCGTTGAATTTCGGTTGCTCAATCCATTTTCTGCTAATGAATAAAATAGCGGTAGCCGTTGTAATCAAGACTGCCAACGGTGTAAGGTTGCTCCAATGTCCACCCATTTTGTTGAAAACGTGCCAAGGCAGCAAAAAAATCACCAAATAAGTCAGACTGTGTAATTTTCTCCAGTTTGCCTTTAAGCTCCTTACAGTCCAATCATTGGATGTAGTTGTTAATACGGTGAAGATGACCAGTGTTGCTAGACCTTCGAAGCAATGAATGTCGGTCTTGTAATCTAACAGATTAAGATGTCTTTCAAGTATTAATAAAACAGCATGACTTAAGCCGAAGCTAAAAGCTGCAACTCCCGTGTAGCGTCGATTTTTGGCTAGCCAGACCAAAACCCTACTTCTTTTAATAGCTGGATAAATCGCTTTAATTATGCTGGGAAGGAGGGTAGCTGTGTAGCAGAGTAATGACAATAGACCTATTACATTGGCAATAGGTGCAGGCTCCAAGAACACAAAAATGGCCAGACTTATAGCGTAACTAGCTATAACTAATGCTATAAAAACAAGAACTTTTCTGCGTAGAATTGGTAGAAGCATAGCGAACGTTGACCCTTGCCTAATTGGTGGGAATCAATAGAGATAGATTGAGTTTTAAGACTTAAGCTTTGAGGCCAAAGCAGCAATTGGGCAGTAATTTTAGAACTTCCCCGTCGGCTTTTCTGTATTTAACTAGTTGCTGCGTGTGTACTTATAGTAGTACGTATAAGAGCGACCAGTCTTCCTAAAGATATATTTTTACAGTGTCTTTAAGTTAATCAGTATCCTGTGAGCGGACTGTAAAGTTGAGTATCCTATGTTACAATCTACACGGACTGGGCTTTTTGTAGACAAGCTAAACTCGATAAGTCTTAGGGAGAACACATCTCCCCACGATTTATAGCGACGATCAATAGATTCACTCTGAATTAGAAAAGGAGCTACGGTCGATGCACAAGAGGCGTCGTTCAGCCCCAAAAATTTGCATTGAGAATAGGGATGGACGTTTCCACATTGAGGGTATGGGCGCATGGTACTCGTACTGGCGAGACCCATACCATTTGCTGCTGACCCTTCCCTGGTCTGCCTTTCTGGCGCTGCTTGGTTTGTTGTACTTGGTCACAAATGCCCTATTCGCCCTGCTCTACTTAGCGGACAAGAACTCTATTGCTAATGCCCACCCAGGCTCATTCCTCGACGCCTTTTTCTTTAGTGTCCAGACCATGGCTACTATTGGCTACGGCACCTTGTATCCGGGTTCAACCTACGGCAATGTAGTCGTCACAATTGAAGCGCTGGGTGGACTCTTAGGGGTAGCAATGTTGACTGGCCTATCCTTCGCTAGATTCTCCCGGCCTACAGCGAGAGTCCTGTTCAGTCGTGTAGCGGTGATTGCTTCTCATGACGGCGTACCAACCCTCATGTTTCGGACAGCCAACCAGCGACGTAACCAGGTACTAGAAGCGCAAGTGCGAGTGCGGCTGATCCGTGACGAAGTCACTCTGGAAGGGAACTTTATGCGCCGGATTTACGACCTTAAGCTACTGCGCAGCCAGACTCCGGTTTTTGCGCTGAGCTGGTCATTAATGCATCCAATTGACGAAACAAGTCCTCTCTACGGAGCTACACCGGAAACTTTAGTTGACGCCACAACCCAAATCACGATCACCCTAACAGGGATCGACGAATCTGTCTCCCAAACAATCCATGCTCGTCACACCTTCGCGGCACAAGATATTTTGTGGGACATGCGTTTTGTCGATATCGTTACCAGAAGGCCGGATGGACAGCGTTGCCTCGACTAC
>CAXUIV010000286.1:0-6542 GCA_964250875.1 uncultured bacterium | reverse complement strand
AACCGTTGATTGACTCTGACTTAACTCCAGCACCCTTGACCATTGATTGTGCGGCCCTTTTAAGAAACTCTTGGTGGGTAATGCCCTGATCCTCCAGAATCGACTCAATCAGCAGTCCCGTCTCTTCATCGTGAATATTGGCTTGAAACTTAAAGTACCGTCCACCCTCAGCTTTTGTCTGCCGCCAAGCGATTTGAGGCTTTGTTTTCCGTTTCTGCCGAGATTCCTTCAGTAGCTGGTCTACGATCTCCTGAGTGATGGTTTCACCAAAACGCAACCGCTTCAGGAGTTGGCGGTACTTTTTAGCCGCAAGTTTAAACAAAGTCTGCGGCTGGATGCCACTTAATTCAGATGGATCAAAATCCTTAAAGGCAACTGCCACGTTAATGAGTTGACGGGCGATCGCCGTATTGCACCCTAAAGCATTGCCCAGCCAGGTGGGCCACTCCTTCCGTGACAGCTTTGAATTTAGCTCAAAAAGCCATTGCCCGACCTCAATAGCATTGATTGGGGGGCGACTTACTGCCTGCTGAATCTTCGTCGTCAGTTCGAGGACGGAGCCGTGCAATTCGGAACGGATTCCTTGGAGGAAATTAGGGATAGCAGACGGTGCAGAGGCAACAGAAATCATGTTAGATTAACTCCTGAGTGAATTTTGAATTCAACATTTGGGCGCTCCCGCATCCGCCAAGAAGGGGGAGCGTCCTTTTGATATGTTGTTGTTCTTGTTTTCTTTGTAGAGTAGGTTACTAATGCTAGCTTGATACTATCACACAATACATGAAAAGCCATGTGTAGTTATCAGGCTAGTTATTCCCAGACCATAAACCGTTGGCGTAAGACCACAATCGAGACTGCAATACTAGAGACGTTCAAGGCCGTAACTCTAGTTGTGATGGACGCTGAGACTTTTTGTGATCGCTGGTATAGCCTAGATACCTTTTCAACTGAGGAGAGGGAGGAAGCCAAGAGACAGCGAGGATATAGGGCGAAATGTAAAAGACTTCTGGCTGCTGTCCTGCATAAACCCGAAACGACAGTAGACAGTTGGGGAGCGGATTTCGAGCGAATGCCTGATGACTGCAAGATAACCCTCTCTTACATTGATGCCTTTCGGATGCAGCTAAAGTCTGCGCCTAAAGAAATTGTTGATGCATTTATAGAAAGTTACAAATCCATCTAATACATGAATTATCATGCTTTTCTCTTGACTTACCCCTGAGGTAGGTTTTTAATGAACTTAGTCCAAGCACTACTTCAGCAGTACCACTACAGTACGCTCTGTATCGCAGCGGCACTACTGAGGAGTTCAAACGCAACGAGCCGCTATTTCGGCCCAACTTTCCTAAAAATCCCTCAAAAACGGTGCTTAACCGCAGCGAAATGAGGATTTAGCTAGAAGAATTATGCGAAACGTCACGCTGGAGGTCATGCACACTGTTCAGTTAAACAGCAGCAGTTCCCAAACTGGCTCAAACATCTAGGCATCAACAGTTCCAGGGAAGGCTACTTTTGCGAAACCGCGATCGCCACTCAACAGGGCTACACTTTAACCCGGCGCTGCGGAAGCAGCGACCTGACTTGAAAAGAAACATGTCGCAAACTGAAATCGAGGCGATCAAGAAAGGGGAAACGGTTGATGGAAACCTGGCGGGTTTAAAAAGGGTTGCCCAACTGTACGGCGATCGCAATACAAGGACAGCGTGGGTATTTAAACCATCTCCACTGGCACTGATTGACCCCATTAGAAGATGAGGAGTTTAGCGATCCACTAAAAGCGATGATTACGGGCTACGGCGATCACCCCATTACCTCTGGCAGGGCACTGACTTCAACAAATCCTTTAACTCATGATAATTCTAGAAAAATGCACCCAAACGAGTTAAAAAATAAGTATCATCTGACTTATACTCAACTTGCCGTGGCGCTCGGTAAGTCGGAACTGCACTGCAAGTCCTGGGGTTTTCGCCCCACTTCTCCCCGATATCGCATCCCACCCCTATCGGTTCGGTTGCAGTGTTTAGCGCTGGATCGGCTTTGGGAGAAGGAGGGTATTTCGCTGCCAGCTCTAATTGTCTAGGTTTCAAGAAGCAGTACCTGGCTTAGGCATTCAGTTAGCCAATGAGTTACGTTGTTGAGTATGAACCAGAAGCCCTTGCCGACTTGGAGAAGTTGACTCAAGCTGTTCTCGAACGGGTCGTTAATAAGAAAGATAAAGATTACCCTCTCTGCCTCCAAGCCACAATAGCTCAAATTGGTAATTAACTACGTCGATTCCAAAATTTCTCGACAGCATCAAGCACCGCCATTGTTTCTGTAGCCGATAAAGCATTAAGACGAGATAAAAAGGAAGAAGAATTAACTTCCCACTTTTTATCTAGTTGGCTAGAAGTGATTGCATCATCAACTTCGTGCGCCAATATTTGAACAGCTAGTTCCGGCTCAACAGATCTTGTTATTATACCGTTAAGGGCATCGTGCATTAGATTCCATTCTTTTTGGGAAAAGTCAGGAAGCCGAGAGATCAAGAATAGATAGCGCTCTAATTCTACTTTTACAAATTCGAAGTGTTCTCCAGTTTTGCCTTCTTCACAAGCTTTCTGGAGAATTGATTTTGCTCTACGCCTAACAATTGAAATCGCCATTTTTCTTTCTTAATTGACTGACTTTTTTACTCTATAAAAAAACTTTTGTGTTGCTAACTATACAAAGGTATATAACTAAAGTTGCAACGACTCTCCTGGATTGTATGCATCCAAGGGGTTACAGAGCAATAAGGGGTTGAGGGGAAGAAACAGAAGCAGGGAATGCAGGCTGAGTCAGAGGGAGCAAGGAGGGGCTTGGGACTTTCAACCGTGATGCTCGACTTTCTTTAAACCAAGAACTTTAAGACGGAACGCCGCTGCGCCTTAAGGGAAGAATTGACAGTGAATATGCGAGCGACAAGATTGCTGCCAGCTTGGGACTGAGAGCCAAAACTAGTGAGCTGCTGTTGGGACAGCCAGACGGGGTGCTTGCTCGGCGGCATTGTTGGTGAACTGCCAGAGTCTCTTTATCAGCTACATCTCAAGCCTTACTAGACTTAATTCCCTCTCGTACATTGGTAGTGGGCGAACGGACAGTAGTGAATTACTAATTTGAGCTATTGTGTCTTGGAGGCAAAGACGGTAATCGCACTTCCATTTCCTGCGTTGCTATAGTTTGAGGACGAACTCGAATCCAAAACACCACTAGTTGTGATGTCACCCCTCGTGCTGGTGATTGCAATCGAGCTACCGTTAGTTGTCATTCCTGCGGTCTTCACATTCCCCATTCCAGCATCAAGCCTCACCGGACACCCTGGTGTCGTAATTTGACCAGCTAGGGTGGTCTCATCGGAAATCACTCCAGTTGTCAAACTTGGGTGGTTGTTTTGATTGGTCCTACCATAGACTAGCTGCGTCTGCCCAGAGCGAACAATTAATCTTGCCTGTGTTCCAAACACGGCGTCATCTTCTGTCAATCCCGGCACGGTGTCTGGAGCCGTAATGTTGACATCGCCCCCAATCCTGACATTCCTCTGCGACTCAATCAGCAGCGATGGACCACTATATCCTCCGGTAATATCCATATTCCCGACTGCACTAATAACTGGATCATACAGGCTGTGGAACTGGACCAGCTGTCCCGACAAACTCCCGGCTTGGAAATTACCACCACTGTCAAAGCGAGCATCTGCGGAAATCATGCCATCGCCCACCAGACACAGATTCCCGCGACTCCTAATTTGTGACTGAGGATGAAGCAGTTCCAGGATTTCAATCCCGTGATCGCCCTGAATCATGAGATTTCCACCCGCTTGCGCCACAAATGGTGTCTCCATGCTGTCACGCACCTGCAAGTTATTCTGTGCTTGCAGTGTCAGCTCTCTCCCCGCCTGTAACTGACCCTGCAAATCCAAATTGTTCGCTGCTAACGACAGGTCCTGCCCCGCCACTAAATTCCCCTAGTTGACAAATGTTGCCTGCGGTTGGCTTGTCTCCCACTGTAATCCTGAACGCAGGTTAATCGTTGCCAGTACTTGAGGCTCTAGGCTTTTTACCCAGATGGAGGACTGTATAGGCTGACGGTCCGATTTTGTACCCTTGGCCTTAGCCAGGGCTAAACCACTCGTAAGCTATCCATCTTGTGTGCCACGACTGGGCGTAAGAGGGTTAGGATTGTCAGAATGCTCACAGGCGAGGCGCTACAGGAGATTGATAGTTAGTGCAGCAATGTAGTAATGCAGTATCGTTCTGTCTGATTTAGACACTGTTTGAACCGGACAAGAAAACAGTCATTTTTTGAACGCTAGCACAAGGGTTTCAAGCCACACTTTTAAAGGAGTCTAAACCGGACAAAATGACAACACAAAAGCAAGCCGTAATTTATTGCCTAGTAAGAAGGGACGACCAACTATGTGATTGCCAGGAGGGGGAACTTCCCTATGTAGATGTTACATGTAACGTCTTTACAAGTTGTCCACAAACGATTTACGATTGCTATAGTTTCACGAGTGTTGAACGATTCTTTATAAGAGACGATCGCCAGGGTTATTTTATGCTAAACGAGTGTTTGAGTGTGTTAAGACTCAAACCCGTGAGACGTTGCACTTGAGTCATGTTCTGAAAGCAATAGTGGTGGTACAAATTAAGGGCAAAATTACGTGATCAAGGCCCGAATTTATCCCAAAGGTGAGATGCGGATTCGCGAAGTATCTCCCTCTTGAGTCACATCTCGGACATAATGAATCTTATTGTTCACCCTCCAATAACCGAAAATGATGGAACTTAGCTTGGAGCCGATTGACGTTCTTAGTACCTCCCGATCAAATCGTTTCTTGGGTAACGTCGTTGAGATTTGTATCGTCACCCGCAACTATCAGCAAACGATGGAAGGCTTGGTCAAATTAGGGATTGGCCCTTGGCGAGTTTATACCTTCGATGCCACAACAGTTACAGAGCAAACATACAGGGGCGAACCGGCAGAATATGCTATCAAAGTTTGTTTTGCTCAGGCCAGTAACATGATCTGGGAGATTATGCAGCCGTTGTCTGGTCCTACTATCTTTGAGGAATTTCTTAACCGCCAATCTCAAGGCATCCATCACGTTGCGTTTGATTGCGACAATCTCCCCTGGGAACAGCGCCTTCAGGAGTTTGAGTCCAGGGGATTTCGTTTAATTCAATCAGGCAAGTGGATGGGTCAAAATGCCTTCGCATTTTTTGACACTGAGGCGGCAACAACTACCATCTTTGAAACGTACTTCTTTCCACCAGACTTTAACTACCCAGAACCCGAAGCCTGGTTTCCAGCACCGCCTGACGCAGCGTGATGAGGACTATTTCTCAGTCAAAATTTGTCTCACCAACGACTTCCAACTAACGACAAAACACTTTGACCTTAGCTAATAATTCTTCTAGATCAATTGGCTTACGAATAAAATCATTTGCTCCTAGAGCTAAGCCTTCGCTCGCATTTATCTCTCCATGAGCCGTCACTAGTAAGATTGGGATAAAGGGCAACTGCTGATTTTGGCGGATCCACTGAGTCACCTCATACCCATTCACCCCTGGCATCATTATGTCCAACAGCACTAGGCTAGGTGGCGAAGCGGCAATTTTTATCAAGGCTAGACTGCCACTATCAGCAGTTTCAACCTCGTATCCTTCAACTTCTAAAACCGTTTGTAGCAATAGAATGTTATCTACTAAATCGTCTACAACTAGAATATGGCGACTCGAAGTACCTACCACAGCAACCAAGCCTTATCTGTAAGAGGTCAAGGAACAGGCAGCAGCGTTTTGAATGCTGTATGCTGCTGAGGGCTTAGGTTATATCTCTTTATAGACAAATGACTCTAACCCTAGAGGTATCCTCCTGCCAGCTTCTTACTAAGCCCTCTCACCACGTTCTCCCCAAGCAATTTTACCGATCTCGTTTGGTCAGATACTTCACCACTATAACTAACTCATCTAAATCAACCGGCTTTGGTAGATACCAGTCAAAGCCAGATGCTAATGCACGAACGCGGTCCTCCTCTCTAGCATCTGCTGTCACGGCAATCGCTACAATTTGTCTTCCTTGCTTTTTCTCCAGCTTTCTGATTTTACTTAGCAGTGAGTAGCCGTCTTCATTTGGCAATCTAATTTCACTAGTGAAAACATCAGGCTTCAACCATTCCAGCACTTCTAGCGCCTCATCTGCCGTGGCAACTGCGGTAGTTTCAGCTCCAGCCTCTTCAAACATAAAAATAAGTAGATCTCTCATATCCGAGTTGTTATCCACAACAAGTAGCCGCAAACCAGCAAGGGTTACGGAATCATTATCCGTTAACTGAAGCATGGCACAGATGTATATCTACTCTTGTGTAGATCTTATGAGGACGTGACAACCGCACGTCAACTGCAAAACTGCATCAACATCAAAATTGAAATTTCAGCTATGTACGCTATCGCACTAAATCAATGGTAAGTAGCTAGGCGGAATTAAACTTAAAACGCTCCAGCAGGTACCCCCCTGTT
>CAXUIV010000285.1:3766-6544 GCA_964250875.1 uncultured bacterium | reverse complement strand
TTCGCTAGTTCAAACAAGTCGTCTGTTTCTGCCTCTACAACGCGCAGAATCAGCTCTTTCAGTCTCTGGATAGACCTTCCAGTAGGTACATTCCAACTTGGCTCAGTCTGCATATGGTTTTAAAGTGGACTCTGACACCCATAAAGCAATGGTTCTCTCAATCACTGCTCGTTTGTTACGACTAATATCTTTCAACCACAGTTCCTCGGCCTCCGGATGCTCAGATGAACTGAGACGTTTCCCCAACTCAACGGGAATTCCTTCGGTTTGAGTGAGTAGATGTTCTAGAGTGTTCAACTGCTCAAATTGGGATTGCGTATGGTTTTGCATGTTTAATGCCCTCTCAAGAGTTCAAAATCTCATGCTATCATAACCATACGTAGCCTTTGTGTCAGTGTATACGCCCAAACTTTACACTCGACACGAGATGAACAAATATTCTAACAATTACGGACAAAACCCACCCTGTATAGGTTTTGCGAGGAAACTACTAAAATATCGCTCCTCGTTCTAATAAGTCAAGCTTTGTAACCTCAGAAAGCCCCAAGTTGTTGCCGAATCGAGCCTTTTCTACTTTCACACCGTCAAGATTAGTACGGCTCAAATCAGCAGACTGCAAGTTCGCCGCACTGAGATCGACACCACTTAGGTCAGCCTGGATGAGTTGCGCACCGCTCAAGTTAGCACCGCTCAAGTTAGCACCCACTAAGTAAGCGCTGTATAGATTGGCACCGCCGAGGTTGGCAAAACTGAGGTTGGCACGGGGCATTATGGTACGCAGATCGGTACCACAGAGATCAGCACCGCTCAAGTTAGCATCGCGCAGGTTAGCATTGCTCAATCTGGCACAGCTTAGGTGAGCTTGGCTTAAATTAGCACGACTCAGGTCGGCGAAGGTTAGATCGGCACTGCTAATGTTGGCATGATTGAGATTGGCACGACTCAGGTCGGCAAAACTGAGGTTACTGTCACAAAGATTGACATGGTGCAAGTCAGCACCCTTGAGGTCAGCACGGCTTAAATCAGCGCCGCTCAAATCGGCTTCAGCTAAGTCCTCAATTGGCTTGAGACCGACCAGTTTCGCGCCTGTAGTGAAGTTGTCCACTTTTGCCGTTACCAAAAGTTCCCGTGCCATTGCCACCTGCTGCTGCCGGTACTCAACTGCATGAGTAGAGTCTCCAATCGCCCTATACGCCATTCGTAGACTTCGCAATACCTGGCCCCGCCACGGAAGCAGGCATGTCGGAATTGCTAACTGCTGTTGATAGCACTCAATCGCTCGGCAGTAATCTCCTAGGGAGGAGTAAGCAACCCCCAAGTTACCCAGCGTTTGCTCCTCCCCTGAACGGTCTTGAATTGCCCGGACAACGGCTAAACGCTGTTGTTGGTATTCAATTGCTCTTGTTCCATCACCCAGCGCTTGGTAGGCATTTCCTAGGTTTCCTAGCGCATTCCCCTCACCCTTACGATCTTGGACAGCCCTGGCGATCGCTAAATGCTGCTGGTGACACTCGATTGCTCGGTCAGACATTCCCAAAGCTTGATAAGCCGCCCCCATATTTCCTAAAGCTGCTCCCTCCCGCTGGGAGTTTTGGCTGGCGCGATATAGATTTAGTGCCTGTTGCCAGGACTGCAACGCCGATTCAAATTGACTTCTCTGATATTGCGAAATCCCTTGTTTTAGTAGGTAGTCTGCTTCATCACTCATAGGGCAACCGAATTTCAGTAGCTGAGGTTAAACCGGGGTAAAGATATTATGGTAGATAGCAAAAGACCTCTGAAAAAACAAAACAGCTTTCGTATTTAAAGAATTATGTTTGACGCACTCGCTGACCGTTTAGAATCCACCTGGAAAAAGCTGCGGGGCCAAGATAAAATCTCCCCCTCCAACATTCAAGACGCTTTGCGAGAGGTGCGCCGTGCGCTGTTGGAAGCCGACGTCAACCTCCAGGTAGTTAAAGACTTTATTGCTGACATTGAGGTTAAGGCCCAGGGAGCTGATGTCATTTCTGGCGTGCGACCTGATCAGCAGTTCATTAAAATTGTTTACGACGAACTTGTGAAGGTGATGGGGGAAACCAATGCCCCTCTCGCTCGCGCCGATCAGGCACCCACAGTTGTGCTGATGGCTGGATTACAGGGAACTGGAAAAACCACCGCCACTGCTAAGCTAGCTTTGCATTTACGCAAGCAGGATCGGAGTTGCCTGTTGGTGGCGACAGACGTATATCGCCCAGCAGCAATCGATCAGTTAGTCACTCTGGGTAAGCAGATTGAGGTGCCGGTATTTGAACTGGGAAGTGATGCTGACCCAGTGGAAATAGCCCGTCAGGGAGTGGAACGGGGTAGAGCAGAGGGTGTTGATACCGTCATCATTGATACTGCTGGTCGCCTACAGATTGACCAAGACATGATGGCAGAGTTAGCTCGCATCAAGCAGACCGTTCAACCCCAGGAAACGCTGCTGGTCGTGGACGCTATGACTGGTCAGGAAGCTGCAAATCTCACCCGCACGTTTCACGAACAAATTGGGATCACGGGTGCAATTCTCACGAAGTTGGATGGTGACAGTCGTGGTGGTGCAGCCCTCTCAGTTCGGCAGATTTCGGGCCAGCCCATTAAGTTTGTGGGTGTGGGTGAAAAGGTTGAAGCCCTGCAACCGTTCTATCCGGACAGAATGGCTTCGCGGATCCTAGGAATGGGAGATGTCCTGACGCTGGTGGAAAAAGCGCAGGAGGAGATGGACATCTCAGATGCCGAGAAGATGCAGGAGAAAAT
>CAXUIV010000285.1:0-3666 GCA_964250875.1 uncultured bacterium | reverse complement strand
TTTACATGATCAAACTGCGATTGAAGCGATACGGTAAAAAGCGGGAAGTGAGTTACCGGATTGTTGCTATTAACAGCCGCGATCGCCGCGATGGCCGCCCTTTAGAAGAACTAGGATTTTACAATCCCAGAACTGACGAAGTTAAGCTGGACGTTCCTGGTATCGTCAAGCGACTTCAACAAGGAGCGCAGCCAACTGATACCGTGCGTCATCTCCTCACAAAAGCCAACGTCTTTGAACAGGTCAGTGCCCCAGTCAACCAATAATTCCGCCAGTCACCTCCAAGCAGCTAACCCGAACTACATCGAGCTAGTGCGGTTCCTAGTCCAGCCGTTTTTAGAATCCCCTGGCTCTCTGAGCATAGATTGTGAGATCTTTCCCAGTACAGCGCGGGTTTGGCTGCGCATTGCTTTTGAAGGAGAGGATAAAGGCCGAGTCTTTGGCCGGGGTGGACGCAATATTCAGGCAATTCGGACCGTGCTTACAGCGGTGGCAGCAGCCGTTGGGCATTCGGTTCATCTTGACATCTTTGGAGGTCAAGGTACACCTGCATACGGCGACTCGGCAGCAGAAGATCAAGTCGTGCCGACAGCACCAAGGCGATCTATAGCCAGTCCAAAACTCGCGGTCAAACCCCCTCCCGCTTCAATGCAATAACTGCTATGGCAGAGGCATCGACAATTGAACTGCCGAATCAGGAGAGTGCGATCGCCCTCTCCGGGGTCCAAGAGGAAAATCTGAAGAACCTGTCGCGGCAAACAGGAGCTACGCTTGTGCTGCGGGGGCAGGAACTGCTAATCTCCGGTAACGAAAAGCAGGTAGATTTGTGTCTGAGGTTGGTGCGATCACTGGAAAACCTCTGGCTTAAGGGTAAAAGCATTACAAGTGCCGATATCGCCACCGCCCGACAAGCCGTTGATGGTCATCGCCAAGACGAACTGCAAGATTTGCAGCGAGAGGTTCTAGCTCGCACTCGTGGGGGCGAAGAAGTCCGGGCTAAAACCTTCCGACAAAGAGAGTACGTCGAATCTGTGCGGACACGCGACCTCACTTTTTGTGTTGGACCAGCTGGTACCGGCAAGACTTTCCTGGCGGTTGTGATTGCCGCTCAGGCTCTGCTAGCTGGTAAATACGATCGGCTGATTCTAACTCGTCCAGCAGTGGAGGCTGGTGAGAAACTGGGCTTTCTACCAGGAGACCTACAGCAAAAAGTTGACCCTTTTCTTCGCCCTCTATACGATGCCCTTTATGAATTTATCGACCCTGAGAAAATGGCGGGGTTGATGGAAAGGGGTGTCATTGAAGTCGCACCTTTAGCATACATGCGGGGTCGCACTCTAAACAATGCCTTTGTGATTGTGGATGAAGCCCAAAACACAACGCCTGCTCAGATGAAGATGGTGTTGACTAGATTAGGGTTTGGCTCTCGGATGGTCGTAACTGGCGATGTTACCCAAACTGATTTACCAATAAGCCAACAATCTGGACTGGCGATCGCGCTACAGCTTTTGAGAGACGTTGAAGGCATTGCCTTTTGTGAATTTTCTCAGAGAGATGTCGTGCGTCATCCCCTGGTGCAGAGAATTGTTGCCGCCTATGAACGAAGTGAGAAATAGAGGATGACTATGAGTGCCACATTGAAGGAATTTTTAGAAGATTGCCACACGCTCTCAACTCTGCGGCTGATTGTTACCAGTAGTGCGGCTGTCCTAGAAGCACGGGGCAAGCTAGAGAAGCTGTTCTACGCAGAATTGCCTAAAGGAAAGTATGCAAACATGCACACTGAAGGCTTTGAGTTTCACCTGAATATGGATGAGATTAAGCAGGTGAAGTTTGAAACTGGTGAAGCGAAGCGGGGCAATTTTACGACTTACGCCGTCCGTTTCCTGGATGAGCAGGAAAAGCCAGCTCTGAGCTTGTTTTTGCAGTGGGGTAAGCCAGGGGAGTACGAACCTGGTCAAGTGGAAGCTTGGCAGGCTTTAAGAGATCAGTATGGTGAGATGTGGGAGCCAACCCCCGTAACAACCCTGTAAATCCCAACGTGGTCCAGATTAACATGTAGAGACGTTGCATACAACGTCTCTACAACTCACTAGACTTTGTGATCCTGTAACCAATCCATTAAATCTGATACTGCTGTAAAGTCCAACAGAGCCTCTCCCAAATCCTCTAAATGGTCATTAGATAACTTTTCAAGGCGGGTTTCAATTTCCGGCGCAATAGTGCCCAAACGCCGGTTTAATTGACGCATGAGTAATTCTAATAACCCTTCCTGTTTGCCTTTGATGATTGCACCCCGTTGGTCCTCAATAAAAAACTCTCGTTTCTCTAGATCTTCCAGCTCAGCACGACTTAGATTGGCTTGACTAGCAATTCTAAAAGCCTTTTGAATTTCCGGTACTATTCCCATAGTCTCCGGTACGGCTTCTAATCTGTTGGTATTCTTCATAAAATAAATCCATTTCTCAGTCAGCGTTTCCAGCTCTTCCACCGCTTGATGAAACTTTGGCAGTTCAACAAATACCATCTCTAGCTCATTGTTTGGGTAGTCGAATGACTCTTGCTTCTCTTTGAAAATAAAATGAGAAATAACGTTGTTTCGGCCTTTCAGTATCTCAAAATCAGTGATGGTCAAGGCAATTACAGGGTTTAATTTAGAGTAACCTTCTCCATCTTTAAGTTGGGTTGAATAGGCTTTAGCGGCATCATACAAGACCCGTTTATCAAAAGCTTTCACATTCAAAACTTGCATCTCAATGATCACGGTCTGGTTTCCGGCAAGTTTGGCCTTGACATCTAGATAGGTATCTTTGAGTCCTTTGACTTTAGAAGCGGCATAAGGGTCAATAATCTCCAAATCTTCGATGATTAGCTGGCCTTCGTAGAGTAAGGCATTTAAGAAACTAACTGAAATATCTTTACTGTCTGTGGATCCGAAGATTTTTTTGAAAGCAAAATCTGTTTTAGGATTAATAAAAGCCATAAGAGTCACTGTGCTAATATTTCAATTATTTCAATCTTACCAAGAGCTACAGCAATCCTGAATCATTTACGAGTAGCATGTAGAGACGTTGCATGCAACGTCTGCTCTCTTGGAATTGTGGTGGAAACTCTGGGATCAGGGCATGGGGCATAGGGCATGGGGCGTAGGAAATCCAAGCTCTGCAAGCATCTCGTCTAAAGCATAAGTTTGACTTAACACCATAGATCCGGGAGAACCGCAACGTCTCTACAAGTTGTCCCTTATCAATGGTCCGTGCGAGAATTCGGGTGAAATTCATATTGGTTTAGTTAGGAATTGTGAAAGCAGTTTGGGGATTATGTCTGGTCTTTACCTTGCTTTTGTGGACTGGGGAGGCAGCGGCGGGACCTTTAGCTGAACGATTGGCAAGTTTTCCCAACTGGGAGCAACAATCGGTGCAGACGGCTGAAGGAGATTTGGTTTATCCAGACTGGATAACAGGAGATTGGAGGGTAACGAGTACGTTGGTGGACTTGGTGGCACCACTAGCACCAATTGTCACTCCTGGATTTGAAAGTAATCGTCAATATCTAAATCAGCCAGTAACTTTTCAGGTTCGATTTATTGAAAAGGCGATGAACCGAGGTCGTCTGAAAACTTGGGAATGGGGCAACGCAGTCCTGGACAAACGGGAAGAGAAAGAT
>CAXUIV010000284.1:0-6548 GCA_964250875.1 uncultured bacterium | reverse complement strand
ACACCTCTCCCCTTTGTCCATGCCTGCTCGACGTTTCTGTTTTTAGAGACCATCGACCGAGGCATTAATTCTGAAACTTCTAAAGTTGCTACGAGCGTTAAGAAAACTGGAAAAGAGTTAAAGCAGAATACGAAATTGATAAATTTGTTACGAGGTGCAGTTTCTAGCACTCAAGATGATGACGGTTGGTCCAATTTAGCTGATGTTGGTGCTCACATCGCAAATCAGGCATCGTTCGATCCACGAGACTATGGATATGCCAAGTTGAGTGGTGCGTTTGAGGCAATTGACTTATTCGAGATTCAGCGAAAAAATAAGGCAGTTTACGTAAGAAGTAAGCAAAAGAACAGTACCAACCAGAAGGAAACGTAGTACATAAGCACCATCTCATCGGGTCATCGGCGGGTTCTCCCCTCCAGCTCCCACAGCATCCCACAAGCGGGTCTGCCTAGAGCGCTTCCTCAAGAGGTTTAGACAAACTGGCCCAAGAGGAACCGCTGTTTAGGACTTAGAGTATTTTTATCAATCGCAGGCAAATAGTCGAGAGAAGTCAGTCCCCAGTGGTTAGCAGCAAAATGCTCGCCCACCTTTGCCGTAATCATCTGTCTGAGTTTAGCTTCATCCTGCACCTGAGTGATCGCTTGAGATATTTCTATATGGAAGTCTCTATGCAGCCCAATACCGGACAAAACTACTCAATGCCACTGTGCGGGTGTCGCGTAAAGAGGTTCAGGCAACAATCGATTGCCCTAAGCAGGTGTTACTGGATGTTCGTGCCACTCAAGAATACCGAGGCGAACACTTCCTGATGGAGCTGCCCGAAGGAACGGACGGGGGCACATTCTAGGCTCAGTTCACATCAATCATCTACTTACAATGGACGAAGATGGAACTTTCAATTCATTTGATGAATTACAGGCACTCTACATGAGCAAGGTTACTACGTCTGATAGAGAGGTTTTTCCCTACTGTGCCATCGGTGGGGGATCAGACTACACCTTGTTTGTCTTGAAATATCTGCTGGGCTATCCTAATGTTCGGAACTATGATAGCTCGTGGAATGAGTGAAGTCGTCTCGCCAGTGACCGCTCAAATAGCGCAACTGCATCACTCGCGACTGATATCACTGAAACACTACCTGTTTTTGTAGGTTGAAAGATAGAGACACCGGATGTCAGGATAATCGAGCCATCGTGGGATATCGACAGGATAAAATCAAAACAGGAATAGGCCATGGCGTATTCGCCCGCTTCGCGATCGCACCTGCTGCTTGCCAAATTCTCGCCTGCCAGAAAACTAGTGGGAGTTCTGCTCTTCTGCCTCATCCACACATCACCTCAGTGGGTCGAGCCTTCACTCGCAGCCAGCCCGTATCAGAGGCTAGAGTCCCCTGTTCCTAACAGTTCGTAATGCCTGCAAGCTAGGATCGACGATGAAATTCAATGATTGGTATGGACATCAATAAAATCATCAAAGGCAGGCGGTTAGACAGGCTAACCCCAACCCCCAAGACAGAGCCAACACCTCAACTCGCACCAGATACCGAACTTGATATAGATCAACCAGAGCAACCGCTGGAGCTGAGGGGCCACTTAGAATCCCTGGCGGAACCTCTGAGGGAAGAGTCAGTGTGCGGCAGCGGGTGGAGCTTAGCCCAGCTGCTGGATGAATTTGGCAGGTGAGCGCGAGTATTGGGGCGATGACGAAAGGTTCGCTGCGTGTTCGCCCTAACTGCACGAGTAACATGTACTGAGACAGTCGATTACTACGGAGAAAATGCAGTGGAACAGTTAGCGCTGACACCAGTGTATTCGTGGTGAACCAGGCGAAGGCATTGTCATGACATTTCCAGGGTAGCTAGCTAATCGGCAAATCGCCTCCTACTATCAAAGACGTCTGTAGCTCAGTCAGCCTATTCAAATGTTTCAATAGTCATATGTGCCATTTGTGACTTGTAGAAACTTTGCTCTCGGGTGCTGCACGAGTTTCTCGAACAGCCATCTCTTCTGCTTCTAAGAAATATTATTCTCTTTATTCCGGTCCGCGTTTACTTTTGTACTTTTATCTCTGTCAATCCTAAAAACTGTCCTTAGGTAAAAGAATTAATGGTTGAAAACTAACTAAAAGGTTGGCCGTCTTCAGTTTATAGAAGCGGCGAGAATCACAACAAACGAATACCAGTCATCTATACAAACGCTGTTGACTCCTCAAATTACCTCAAAGGACAGATGACAAAGACGAGAACAAAAGGTTTGAGATATCTGAAGCTCCAGACAAAGAGAGAAGAGGAAAAAGGACTTCAATTCTAGACTATAGACTGCATGTTTTTAACATCAAGGGTGTCACTAAAATGAAGATTACAAAGGAGCGTCTTTGATGAGTTTTGACGTTGCTATACTTGGAGACTGTCGAGCAAAAATATGCAGAGGATGGAATTCATAACTTCGTCGCGCCGCTTGGTGGAGACTTGTGAATTTAGGAAGGCGCAGTTGAAAATCTTTGAGGATAAAAGGATACCAATCTACTGGAGTGAAATTACTGATCCCTTAGAAAATTGGCAGTACGAAAGTGGCCCTCACGCTTCCCCAGCCATCGCTCGATTTTTGGGCGAAATGCAGGTTTTGAAGAACAGGATTCAATCCCAGAAGGAACCTGGAGCAATTCTCTGCTTCCACGCTCGAATCGTTCTCTACCAGAATCTTCGATCCCTCAAGCTTTTTGGAGAAGACCGCCGCTTTCAGCTGTGTGAGAATTCCGTGGTTGACAAGCAAGTTAACCAAGAATTCTTTGAGAGCTTGAGATCCCGCTCTCCCATATTTAGAGAAATAGAGTTTCTCAAGCACTCAAAGGACAATACGTTTTCAACCTTCACCAGGCTAGTTGATGCCGTACTTGTTGTTGAAACCCGATATCCAGTTATTTTGACAAAGTTGAAATGTTGATACCGTTACTTTCGAGTACTGCAATGATTTGACTGACAGACTCGTAACACTTAGTTGTGTCTAAGACTGGTGTCTCTCGCTCCGGTCCGCTCCAACTAACCTGCCCCAGCAGCAACAGTGGCTCCAAGGCTGGATCATTCCAGCAATAGTCTTCCAAAGTTAACATTGAGCTGAACCGAGAACGAAACTCGTCACTACGGTGTTTGCCAAAAGCAGCACAGGCTTCGTCCACGAAATCTTCTTCATCTTTGTAACCCTTAACGCGAAAATACTCCTCCAGCCAATTCTTCAGCCTTCTTCGCGCCCTAGGGATAAGCTGGTAGCACTTCTGCACGCCGTACTCCTCACCCTCACTCAACACTTTTGCGCTTAGATTATTGCATAGAGGCGGTGACGATTGATTGTCAATAAATTTTTTTTTCACGGCCAGCAGGCTTGGTTCTCCCCGAGCAATTGCCTTAAGTTCCTCATAGGTGTAAGGGAAGTTTTCGAGACAACAAATATACTTGAGCAACAATAAATCCGGTTTTTGACTCCCTCTCGGTCGCCTCAAACCGACGTTAATTAATCTAGATATTGCATCTTTGTCATAAATGTCATCTCCAGCTATCTCATTAATCCTGGCGGCAAAGGGACGATACCCGAATTCGTCCAAGCCTTGACGGATTCGTTCTGCCTCGATCGCGCCCAGGATGATTTGTCTAAGTTGAGTCAGCCCCTGGGGGCTATATTCATTTTTTCTGCGAACCATCGTCGTCGAATTGCTCACACACCCTCCCAGCCTAACCGAACCGAGTTATAATTTTGCTTATTGTCGTAAAATACGACAATAGAAGTTCGCTGATTACCATTTCAGGTTTGGGCAGCTTCAGACTCAGTTAAGCCGGGTGCCTATCCACAAGAGTTTACCTCTAGCAAATGGAAAGAATCAAAAAAGGCTTGACAAGATGGAACTCAAAATGACGCTACACGACGCGATCGCCACCGCCCGACAAAAAGCGCTAGCTCATTTAGTGCAAGAATTGCTGGCGGCACTGGAAACAAATGGCTATTCTCTTGGTGATTTCATAGAAGCGCTCGCCAACCACCTCCACCAAACTAACAACCAGGGTCAGGCTGTTTACCTACTGGAGCAAGCAGCATACGAGATCGCGTCAACATCCGCACGCCCCGACGACAGCTAGAGCAACGGGCCTCTTCCTGGCTGTCATGCAGCCCCTTGACGCTGAATCGCACCCATAAATCATTGACACATGTGATGTTACAGCGTTAGCCTGGATTCATCTGTAACATCACTTCTTACAATTGAATCAAGTGAGAATCGATGCAGTTGTGAACGAAACCGCGAAGAAGGGAAAAAGCTCGCACGAGCAGCCCATTGAGTCAGTTCCGGTGCATCAAATCCTGATCGAGGAAAATTCGCAATGTGCTCCTAATGCCGGATGAAAAATGACACCTATGCTCCAATTCGTTAGTAAACAACAAGCCACACAATCCCTTAACCTGAGTAGCACAACCCTAAAAAAATATAGACTTGAGGGGTTTTGGATTGAGGGCATCCATTGGGTTCGGATTAATAGTCGGTGCGTTCGCTACAATCTAGTGCTCATTCAAGATTGGTTACACAACCGTCACGATCCGTCTGCCCACCAACGCGCTATTGAGGTCTACCAGACAAGCCTGTTGAGTAATCAGAGGAAGACTAGGAAGACAAGCTCTCAAAGGAGTTAAATCGTGCTACGGATACTGTATCGGTTCTATTAGTCTTGCGGTCGCACCTGCGTTAGCTTCACTTTGTCGGCATAGTTCTTATCAATCATCTGGGTTGAAGTATCGCACCACTTGGCAATTATGGCACTGGGAGTACCTTTTAAAAGTTGCAAAGTGATAAAAGTATCCCGACAGCAATAGGGTGTAGTTCCGGGCTTGATTGGGTTAACAATAGCACTCCAGGCTCTACGGGAAAAGTTGCGATAGCTAATGGAATCGCCGTTAGGAGAAGGAAATACCAGATCGTTGAGGCTTGCATCCTGAGGTTTAAGGGCTTTTAGTAAAGCCTGCAACATACGTGAAACTGCAATTTTACGGGTTCTGTTGTTTTTGCTGCCTTCAGATTCTACTCGCTTATTTCCAATTTGGACGAGAGAGCCTTCAAAACTAACAGTACCGAAGTCTTCCGATACATGCTTCCATCGCAAACCTACGGCTTCGCTAGGTCTGCAGCCTGACAGGAATAAAAATTCTACAAAAGGAGCATAAGGGCGATAGTTCATGCCTTTACGCGTGTCATTTCGGAATGCCGCAATGATGCGGTCTCGTTCCTCCCTTGTGAAGGCATTAGGGGTAGGATCCGTCATGTAGCGATGCCTGGGCATCTCTTGAGACATTCCAGAGAACGGGTCGGCGTTCACGATCTCGTGCTTCATCCCCCACTTACAGGCGGCTGATAGGTACATCAGCGCATCTTTAGTTCTGGATGTTGTGGTGATTCTCTCCAGTTGCTTCTTGACTTCTAAAGAGTCGTCGATCGGTAGATCGCCCAGTTTGGCAAACAGCTTTGAGAAATTTTCATACTTCTCTACAGTCTTGGGCTTGAGACTAGAACGCTTGCTGTTGAAATACTGCTCCCACAACTGAGCAGTCGTCAGGCTTCGGACTTCGGTCGCTTTGGCGACCGTTAGCTGAACCTTAGATGACTGCTTGCCGTATTTAGCCAGCGTATAGTCGAACCGCTCTAGTGCAATGTCGCTTTCAATCAGCTTTGCCTTAGCTTCCGCCATCTTCTGGTTAAGAGCGGTGTTCGGTAAGCCAAGGGTTAGATACCTTTGCTTGCCATCAAACAGTTCGCGCGGCAGGCGCAGCCTCAACCGTCCTTGGAACGATTCAACACCTACAGAGCCTTTAGATGATTTGCCTGGAGAAGTTTTCGTGTACATAAGGAAGTGCGCGACTATTTCATAGTCAAATCATAGTCAAAAATTGTCCAAAAGTGTCTAAAAACGTTGAACGCGCATAGGAAGTCCGGACAAAAATTCCCTGTAATCAGGGCTTTGAATCGTCTCCAGAAACGGTAAAACCCCCTCTAGAAGGGGGTTTTAGATGAATGGGCGATACTGGTTTCGAACCAGTGACCTCTTCCGTGTGAAGGAAGCGCGCTACCACTGTGCTAATCGCCCAAGGAGTCCTAACATAACACAGGCAGCGTCAATTAACAACTAAGATTCAACCTCATCAATCCCCTTGCGGATACTCGTCCCACAACGCAGTCGTCTCTCGCAAACTTTGATGATTCCCGTCACCCAAAATGAGATGATCCAGCAGCGGAATGCCCAAAAACTGCGCTCCTGCTAAAAGTTGACGAGTCAACTCGATATCTTGAGGACTTGGTTCAACATTACCAGAAGGATGATTGTGAGCTACAACGACCCGTGTTGCTCCTTGGCGAATCACTTCTCGGAAGATTTCACGGGGAGGAGCTAGGGTTTCGGTTGCTGTGCCAATCGTAATGACTTGAGTACCCACCAACCGATTTTTCACATCCAGTAGCAGCACTGCAAAACGCTCTTGAGTCTGCCACATCAAATCGTGACTCAGCATAGCTGCTGC
>CAXUIV010000283.1:0-6561 GCA_964250875.1 uncultured bacterium | reverse complement strand
ACAGAAACAAAACTTCAGCAATAATAGTGCCGCGAGAGCCAGTCATGAAAGAATTGCCCACTACCAGAAGAATCTCAAGAACAAAAATCCATTTCCACCACCATGATTGTTTAATTGAGATCAAAGGTACTATTAATCCAAAACAAACTATAAGATAGACTGCGTAATTGTTAATATAGGAGAATGTTCCTGTGACTCGGACAGCAGAGGAGGAGCCAAAGGTAGACACCCCTACGTTTTCTGCTCCAGGGTATATATTAATAGGACTTGTGGCAGGGCTGAAAAATTGAACAATTCCCAAGATGCCGACCGGAATGACTAATAGCAGGTGCGATCGCAAAAACTTATACAGCTCTTCCTCTGACTGAAACATGTTGGGTAGTATCCAGATCAAAGGAATGTATAGAAGATAGCCTTTGAGACCAAAAAATCCGACAATGGGTGAACCTAAACTAGGATTAAAAGCTTGAAACAAGCACCATCCTGTTACAACAAGGACTAATGGTTTAATCATGTCATTTTTGGGTGAATACTTTCTCTCAGATGCTGAGAAGGCATAGTACTTAACATAAGCGCCCAAAAGAACGATGTCTTTCACAAAGTAAAGCAGTTCACTAGCTTGGGGAAACACCCATTTACGTAGTGCGCCTTCAATGACCACCAGAAAAAGCAGCACCTTGACGCTATAACGCCAGTTAAGGGATGAGAGGTATATTATGACTGCAAGCGCTAGCAAACCGAATAGCAATTTCATGAGACAGTCCTCTCGAAAATGTGTAGATACGCCTTTGCAACTTCTGCCTGTCTATGTCTTGATAGATGGGATTCTGCTTGCGTTCTGTAAATAGACATTTTTGCAGGACTAGATAACAAATCAAACAGAACTTGAGTTAGGGCTTTATGGTCTCCATTAGGGAAAGTCACACCACAAGGACCGATGGCATCTTTTAGTCCTCCTTTTTCTGAACCAATCGCTACGCAACCACAAGCAATGCCCTCTAGGGCTACAACTCCAAATGGTTCCCGCCAACGCGATGGCACAACGAGGATTTGATGAGCATTTAACAATCTAGCTAACTCTTCTTTAACTTTCACACCAGCAAAGTCTACCTGATCGGCGAGGTCTAGTTCCTTAACTTGTTGATGTAGTTTGGATTCTTCTGGTCCCTTACCTATGATAGTCAGATGGGGAGTCATTCCCCGTTGCTTGATCTCAGCCAAGGCACTCAACAGTAAGTCTACTCCCTTGTCAGATACGAGTCGTCCCAAGAAGACAATCTCCCGATCACGAATTATCTCTGACATTTCGTAGAAGACGTCTGCTTCATATGGATTAGGAACTACAGCAGAAGGTGCTGGTATCTCTTCGGCTAGATCGTGACTTGCTGAGATGTTGGTAGCAAAACGAGTGACAAAGCGCTTTATATGATCTTGCCAACCCAGACTGCCGTCTAAGCGACGATACCAGGTGTGATGTGACACAACCAAAGGTTTACGAATAATGAGCAAAGGCCAAAGACCTTTTAAGCTCACACAGCCCTGAAAATAAATGTCACACCACTCAGTTAGTTCTAGTAGTCCTCTAAGGTTGGGACTTTTGTACACTTCAAAAGGAAACACTTTCGATTCTGAATCTGGAGTTTCTGAAACTAGCTTGACTTTATGTCCCTGAGCAAGAAACTCGTGAGCTAGAATGGCTATAACTGTTTCCAGTCCACCAACATTTGGATAAAACGAAGGAGAATAAATGAGAATGTTCATAAAGACATTATTTATTCTCCTTCAGTCCTGTTTCTGAATTAACAAGCATAAGGTATCGCCTGGAACTTGATTGGGTAGAATTAATTCTAGAAGACTGGATATCATTTTTGTCGATTGCCGACTAATAAGAGATCCCTTTTTGGGATATCCCCACTTTGCTACTATTTTCATAGAATAGCGAGGCAATATTCTACATAACGCAGTTAATAGCACTGGATAAATGTGCGTTTTGTCTCCTTTTTCGTCAAATGACTTGAGCTGTCCTGTTAACAAAAATTTGAGTCTACAGCCAACGGAGTGAATGTTAGGAGTTGTGATTAACAAATACCCGTTTGGCCGCAGGTGGTGGGAGACCTGATGGAAAAGATGACCCGGATTCTCTAGATGCTCTATCACCTCAATAGCTGTAATTAGACCAAACTGGCGCTCGAAATGTAGCTCTTCACGGTCTAAGTTAGCCTGGATGCAAGTGGCTTTATTCGTCTTAAACTGTTGAGTCTCTAGCTCAACTCCGTACAATTCTGTAAAACCAGTATCTGATAGACGTTCTAGCCACGCCCCTGTACCACATCCAATGTCCAGAATTGGTGTATCAAAACCAAGCTGAGGAATCGATTGAACTAGAGCGTCATGCAAACCAGTTATTGTGCGCTCTGCTAGCTGATTTTCTAACACTTGCCTCCTTCAGTTAGCTTAAAAGACCGATTAGACTCTGCCGCCGAGGTGTGTGAAGAATATCTTAGCTTGTACCGACAGAGCGTGGTTCTGATACCAGTTGTAAGCATTATCTGCGATCGCCTGTAACTCTACCAGGTCTTTGGAACCTGTTGTTTGTTCATCTACCGTCCAGTATTGTTTTCCGGCTTCTACACCATCTATTGGCATTGCTTGACTTTGAGAACTGATAGGCAGTAGCCGATGAGCGCAATAAGCAGCAAAAATAGTTGATTTTGCCAGATAGTCGGGGTTGTAGTCCAAAAAACCTGCTATCGAATCTGACAGAATAGCCTTGATTTCTGTGGCACAGCGCTGGCCCATTTCCATTACGGGTGTGTTAAGAGATAAGCTTAAACCTGTTGGAGGGCCGATATCGCAAATCTCCTCAACTTCAAGCAGGCGGCAGGCTAGCTCCAGTGCTGCTAAGGATTCTTGATAAACTCGCAATCGATTACTACGTCCTCCAAACACCACCAAACGCCGGGTACGTTCTGCTAAAGGTAGCACCTGTTCCGGCTCTCCAATGTTGGAGAACACTGGAAGTGCAGGAATTTGCGTTTGTTTGCCCCGACTCAACTGGTGCAGGCTTTTGGCATAGCCTTGTCTGCTGGTTAAACAGCGATCGCTTAGATTTGCCAGCCGAACTGCCAAATTCCTTTGCAGAGGAGATAGCCAGAAAGAACTAGTCCAGGGTGGTCCAGAGGCGTAGAGTTCATGAAACATGGTTACTAGCAACCGCCCGCCGCCATTGCGCCAGCGCTCCAAGCCCTCCACTAACCAAAAAGGACAACCCCTTTTGGCGTAACCGTAACCAACATAGTGCAACAAGACAACAGTTGGGCAAAGGTTGGACAGTGATGCTAGCAGGGCAGTGGCCGAACATTCTGCCACTTGACTGACGGGAAGCCCCTCGATTACAGCTCCGCCAGTCCAAGTAGAGTCACCGATGATGAAATGAGTCCTAATGCCGAAGTCTTTGTAGAGCTGCTGAGCCAAATTCAATGCATAATCCCCTACACCATCTATGACAGGAGGAAGCTTCGGAACAATCTGAACGATCGCCGTCAGCTCACTGAATTGTTGCATGCCATTTGTTCCTAACTGAGTCTTTCAAGGCATTCACAATTGATTGCGCAGCAGATTTTCAACCTCTCCAGATTTTAGCTTGATGGCTGCCTCAATAACCTGTAAATATGCCTTGGCAACCTCTGCTTTTGTGTAGCCTAACAGATGCGATGTTATTCTTAATCGGTAAATAGAGAGTTTATCTGGATGAGTTAGTAAATCGGACAGAGTTTTTGCTAGTGCCTTGACGTCCCCATTCGGAAAAGTCGTGCCGCAAGGGCCAATATAATCTCTTAAACCCCCTCCTTCCGATCCAATTACCACACAGCCACATGCAATCCCCTCTAGTGCAACTCCGCCACCTGGCTCGTCGTACAATGAGGGAACAATCATGATCTGATGTTGATTGAGTATTTGTACGAGTTCTTCCCCAACCTTAAAACCCAAAAACACAACTTGTTCAGTAATTTCTAGCTCTCTAGTTTTTTGACGCAGCCTTGATTCTTCTGGACCAGAACCAACTACTGTCAGCTGACTGGTTATCCCATGCTGCTTCAGAACTGCTAAAGCCTCAAGCAGCATTGCTAAACCTTTTTCTGAAACTAACCGTCCCAGGAAAACCATTTCCTTTGTTCTAGAGATACCAGGAATCACGCGAAATAAATCATCGTGATATGGACTTGGGATAACTGTAGACGGCCTATTTAAATGGTTAGCTATCGCTTGACTGACAGAAGTTGATACAGAAAACCGCACGAGAAAATGCTTTAAACGGGCGTTCCAGCCAGAGGGGCTGCCACCAATTCCAGTTAAGGTTCCATCCAAGCATCGAATCCAACTCTGATGCCGCACAACCCAAGGTTTACGGATGAATAGGAGAGGCCAAGCATTCCTTAAGCTAATTCCGTTATGAAAATATACATTACACCAGTGAACAAGATCAAATAGCTTTAAGTAGTTTGGCTGACGAATAACCTCAAATGGATACTCCAAACCATCAGGGGCAATGTTAGTGCCAGCAGTTCTAGTCACAAGTTTAACCTCATGTCCCATGCGCGTAAACTCACGAGCTAAGAGATCGGCGCTTTTCTCACTGCCTCCCAGGCTTGGATAGAACCAGCAAGAAAACATTAAAATCTTCATTTTCGACTACCAACTGTGTGTATGGTCAGCAGGATAGATTGAGATCATACTTCTCCACTCTATCAACTTTAAAAGAAAGATAAGCATGATTAAAGTTACAGCCATTGCTTATATACTGCTGCCAATCGCTCAATGTTTGCCTCCCAGGTAAGTGATCGCACTCGCTTCCAGCCTCTATATGCAATTCTCACTCGCAGATGCTCATCTTGTAACAGAAGCAAAATGGCTTTTTCCATAGCTTCAAGGTCGTCAAAATCACATAGCAATACTTCCTGTTCATCGCACAGCTCTGCACCAAAGCCGGTACGTGTAGTTACCGCTGCACAACCGCATGCCATTGCCTCAGCAAGCGCCATGCCAAAACCCTCGTACTGTGAGGGAAAGAAAAAGACTTTTGCTTGAGCCAAGCCATTAGCTATTTCCTGACTAGAAAGACGCGGATGAACTACAATTCGGCTATGCAACTCAGTAGAGAAACAAGACAATACAGCACTTCTCGCTACGCCTGTGCCATATAAGTCAAAATTCAATTCTGAGTTCTGAGCTAAAACTTTGCTCACTACAGCACATAAGTTGCTAACTCCTTTACGAGGAGTCCAAGAGCCAGTAAAAGCAATCCGTTCCTGTCGTTGCGCTGAAAAAGGTACAGATATGTATTCCCGATCCAACCCTGGCTCAACTACAGTTGTTCGCTCTTCAGGATAAAGCCCTAAATCTAAGACATATTGGCGATCCAATTTACATAGTGATACAAAAGCGTCGGTGTGGGCAAATGCCATGCGAGAAAAACGGTCATGAGTCTGCTCGGTGAGCAAATTGCGTAAATGGTTATGACTAGTATTGTAAATTTTTGCTCGTTCCCGATTAAGTAGTTCTAAACCATTAGTGTGAGCAACTAGCAAAGGTCGTTTTGGCAGATTCGCTAGTTGCCAAGTCGCGAGCCAGAACTCATCCCCGTAGAACTCAATGACGTCATACTGCTCTGCCAGCAGCTTTTGCTTTACAAAAATCCAAGACCCCCAAGCTTGACGAAACTTCTTCGCTCTGCCTAGACCGTACCAGCTCTCATAATCCTTCGGCTCAAACACATCAACTGTGTGTTTCAAAGAACGCAGTCCTTGGGAGTATTTTAGTACTGTTTTTCCTGATCCTAGTGTGGGATCAAGCGGACAATTAGTTAAGGACAAAATTTTCATAGCACGTCTGTATTCTGAAGCAAAAATCTGAGGTGATCGAGTACACCTACTTTACAATAGATGCACGAGTAGACCAAAGCAGGCCGAAGTTCCCGTTGTACTCTGCCTTGGGGGATATACGCAAAATACAGTGACCGGCCTTTTCAACTAACTCCTTCAGTTCTTCAATAGTATGACCTTCGTATAAATGGTATTCTAAACAAAAATACTGAGTACGCTGAAGCAAATCAGCATTTTGTAAAATTGTCCACTCTGCTCCCTCACAATCCATCTTCAATAAATCTATAGAAGCACCTGTAGCTACTTCGGATGCAGATATACAATTAACAGACAAATCTCCTCTTCGACTAACCACACTGATTGTTGTATCACACTCTGAGTCAATCTTTGCAGTTCCTGCTTCTTTAGCAACTCCATAGGAGAATACTCTAATATTTGTTGCTTCTGCATTCCGATTGAGCCACGTCAAAGCACTTGGATTTGGTTCATAAGCATAAATGTCAGCATTTGGAAACAGTAAGCTACAAAATCTGCTAAACATACCGATATTAGCGCCGATATCTACTATTTTTGACGGAGTTGTATGCTTTGAGTATTTCAGCAGATCGTAACAATCTTCAACAATTACCTCTGCATAGCATGTTGTAGCTCCAGGATCATTGCTGGCGAAAATCTGGCA
>CAXUIV010000282.1:0-6568 GCA_964250875.1 uncultured bacterium | reverse complement strand
CAGACGCTTAGTTTTTCAGGTGGAACAAGGAGTCGAACCACTATTAGATTTTGATCTGCACGATGAAACATCTACACACATCATCGCCTGTTTAGATCAGCCTGTGGGAACTGCCAGAATTAGATATCTAGATGACAAGCTGGCAAAAATAGAAAGACTTGCAGTTTTGCCCACAGGAAGAGGACAAGGAGTTGGTAGGAAAATTATGGAAAAGGCTTTAGATGTTGTTAATAAAACAGACGTTCAAGAGGTGTTAATTCACGCTCAGGAACATCTAAAGGAATTTTACCAGCAGTTGGGTTTTCAGATGGAGGGAGAAACTTTTCAAGAAGCGGGTATCCCTCATGTCAAAATGAAAAAAACATTAAGATAACTTAGTCGAATTTTGTGACTAAAGACAAAGACAACACCAGAATCCTGCTCCTACTCTCGGTAATTTGGCTAGCGGGAGCGGTAGTTGACCGCATTTGGTTGTCTCTTGATCACAATGTTCCCAGCTGGGATCAGGCGCAGTACCTAACTGGGTCGTTGAACTACTGGCGGGCTTTACAACATCCTCAATGGTTCTCCAACGAGTGGTGGACGAGTTTTTGGATGCTCTCGTCCAAAATTCCGCCATTAATCTACATCACAGCAGGTATTTTCCAGCATCTGTTTGGTGTTGGACCAGACCAAGCCATACTGATTCAGCTGCTGTTCAGTGCAATTCTAATCGGGTCGGTTTATGGTTTAGGTCGTCAGCTCTTCTCTGCTGAAGTAGGCTTATGGGCAGCCGGACTATGTCAGTTAATACCTGGTCTTTATAGATACAAGATAGAGTTTCTACTGGATTATCCTCTAGCGGCTCTGGTAACATTGAGTTTCTGGTGTTTGACCGTTTGGATTGGCACTGCGAAGCGCAGCGTTAGAACGCGGCAGGGTTGGTTTTGGGCAGTGGCATTTGGGCTTTCCTTTGGGTTAGCAATGATGGTGAAACAGCCAGCTCTGTTGTTTCTGTTTACACCAGTGGTATGGGTAGGAGTGGGGGTGCTGCGCCGACGGCAGTGGGGACGATTATTGCAGCTGATGGTGGGTTTGTGCCTATCGGTAGTGATATTTGGCCCCTGGTATCGAACAAACTGGCTAATTATCCTCACCGCTGGTAAGCGGGCAACGATAGATTCTGCTGTTGCCAAAGGTGATGCCCCCCTTAACACCCTGAAAGCTTGGACCTACTACTGGCAAGCGACTCCTCATCAGGTTTCCTGCCTGCTGCTGCTAGTGTCAATGGTAGGGTTGCTACTTTGTTGGGGACGGTCAGTGAGTAGAAGTGGGGAGGGAGTGAGGAGTAAGGAGTTGAAATCCCCTTCACTCCCCCAATTTACCCCTCACCTAAAATCGCTGGGCTGGTTGGCACTCTTTTGGGCTGGAGGGTATTTACTCTCTTCACTCAATATCAATAAAGATGATCGCTATGTCTTGCCCTATCTACCGGCGATCGCAATCGTGTTGGCTTATGGCTTGACTCTCTGGGGACGCCGTGTTCGCTTTTGGACTGCTGGTTTAGCAGTTATGCTGATGTTTCTTAACCTCTTTCCAGTAGGAGGTGTTTTGGGTAGTGGCCTCGCCCAAGCTCTCAGTCCTGATGCCCAACACCGTCCTTACCTAGGTCCTCCGTGGCCTCATCGTCAAGTGATTGAGGAGATTATTCAAACAGAACCCTACCTCAGTTCAACCTTAGGAGTCGTGCCCTCCACAGGACAAATTAACCAGCACAACGTTAATTACTACGGTGCCCTACAGCACTTCCAGGTTTATGGTCGTCAGGTGGGAGTAAGAACAAAGCAAGTGTTACAGGATGCGCGATCGCTTTCCTGGTTTCTCACCAAAACTGGAGACCAAGGTTCGGTTCGCAGAGGTGCCCAGGATGCTATGGTGCAGGCTGTCGAGCGTTCACCCGATCTCCAGCGACACAAAACTTGGAATTTACCTGACGGCAGTACTCTAAATCTCTACCACACCAAAGTGCCACCAGTAAGGGTACAGCCCCTGGCGAAAAGTGATTTAGGAGTAAGGAGTAGGGAGTATTCGTCGCTGCCCAAAGTCAGGCTGGAGCGAGTCACAGTACCAAATCGAGTTCCTCCCGGTGTCCCAGTACCAGTCACATATCAGTGGTCTGGTCCTTGGCAGCAGTTACAGTCTGGTCTGGTTTTATTGACTTGGCATCAAAACATTAGGGGCGACCCGGCGAATCACCCCTACCATCGCTGGCTACACGACCACGGAATTGGCATGGGCACTTTGGATACTAGCAAGAGCGACCCAGCAGGTGATCTATACCTTGTAGTTGAGCAAACAGCGATGCTGCCTCCCGCTGATATTGCACCTGGAAATTACACCTTAGAAGCGACTTACCTGAATCGGCAGGGGGAAAGCTACTCTATACCAGTGCCACCAACAGCGCTGAGCGTTGACCCAAAGTCAGCCACTGTTCCGGCCCCAGAATTGGATTTGGTGACTCAACTCCGGACGTTAGCGGTTGGCTTGCCCAAAGGACCGAAGGCGGTGGGACCGATATTTGAGGAGATTGGGCGCATTAACCAGTACGACCCACTTCAAGATTATGTAGTACAAGCCCAACTAGCTTTTCAATACCGGTTACAGCAAGAACCGCAGAATCGTGATTGGGCTTATGGTCTAGCTTTGACAAATGTGTTGAAGCGACAGGTGAAAGGGGCGGTCGCTGCCTTAGAACATGTAACCCAACTAGATGCTCACAATCCCTACGCTTATGCCTACCTTGCCTTTATCCACCTGTATGATTGGCAGCCATCAGCATCTGAAGTCCCTCTCAAAAGCGCTGCTGCTCTCAATCCCAACCTACCAGAAATTCACGCTCTTACGGGTGTCAAAGCCCTAATGCAGGGCAATTTGTTTGAGGTTTGGCACGCCCTACGGGAATTAAAAATTAGACGATAGGGCCTGGGGCGTGGGCAGAGAGCCAGCGGTTAAATTTCATAACCTGGCTCTATTCCTGTCCACCCACTTAGCTCAAAAGTTAATTCCATCGAAACGTAGGTTCAACGGAGGTGCTACCGCCTTCATAAACCCGCAAGCACCTACAGGGAATTTGATCTGATACGGTTGCTAGGTCTGGTACGTCCTGATGAATCTCTAGCTGAGCATCTGGCGGTGCCTCAAATAATAGGCGTTGGCTTGGGAAAACAACGCGCTCAAAGTACCAATTTGAGACATTCGTGATTCGAGCAATCTGTACTCGGCTCGTAGCGTTAACATAGCAGCAGAGAATTCGGCTGGAGTGTTTAGAAGGAAGCGAATCTAGTATTTGAGTCATAATTGCAAATCTCCTATAGTGAATTATGCTGCTAATCGATCAACTGGTTATGTAACGGGGAGTACTGTGTTGGATGAATGGCCATGCATGTTCAAGATAGAGTACTCAAGTGATGCAAGCAGGCCCAAGATAATCCAACACAATCACTCGACTCAAGATACTGCACCCGATAGCCAGTGCCCAATGATGATTTCACTGATGTTAAGACACTATTTGAGCTTGCACAAAGTTTCTCTAGACAGAGATCGAGAACAATTGCGAGTTGACTCAGTACCGCTTAATTGATAATGTAGGCAGCCCCAAAAGCCGATTAAGCTAGGGCTTTGAGCAACGCTTGCAGCTTTAGTTGAATCTCCGCCAGTTCCTGATTGGGGTCAGAACCAGCAACGATACCAACTCCAGCGTAGAGTCTAGCGCGATCGCTATCGATTAAAGCTGAGCGGATTCTCACAATAAACTCGCTATTACCCCGGTGGTCTACCCAGCCTAGTGGGGCGGCGTAGAGACCCCGTTCAAAGGTTTCATAGCGCCGGATCTCGTCGCAGGCGATCTCTCTGGCGGCACCGGCAACCGCTGGGGTGGGATGTAGCTCGGCGACAATCTCTAAGGGATGCACATTGGCAGGAACTTTTGCCTGAATGGGTGTCCACAGATGCTGAATGTTCGACAGTTGCCGCAATCGCAGAGGCAGTGTTTGGGGTGAGAGACCCAGCCGCTCTAAGCGTTGGGTAATAAAATCGATCACAACCTGATGTTCACGTCTTTCCTTTTCACTATTTAGTAAGCGATGCGCTAAATCAGCATCTTCAGCAGGTATTTTACTTCGTGGTGCTGAGCCAGCTAAAGCATCCGTCATCAGTTGTCTGCTGTGAACGCTAATTAAGCGTTCAGGACTGGCACCAATGAAGTTTTGCCCCTTACCGTTGCTTGTGGAAAACACATAACAATGGGGGTAAAGTTTGCGAAGGTTATCTAAGGACTGAAACAGATTAAAGGGAGTGTGAGAGCTGATGTCGAGCGCCTGGGCAAGAACAACTTTACTAAGATGGTGCGAATGAATTAACTCTAAACAAGACAAGACTGCTTGTTTAAAACTGTCACTACTGCTCAGATGCTGATTAAAGATTTTGTGTTCATAATTTTGAGCTGTAGCACTAGATTTTAAAGCACAAATAGCCTTCAGCTTTGTCTGCAACTCGTCGCATAGTATTTCTAAATTTAGCTCAGCATTAATGACTATATTGGCAACTAAGACACATCTGCCGTCTCGGCAAGCTATCTGCCACCGGGGTAGAAATACAGTAGCTGATGGGAATGGATAATCTGCTTGACTCTTTCTGTCAAAGAAACCAAAATTGCAGAAGAAGCGGGGTCCAGCAAATGAGTGATTTAGATTACCTACTGTGACGATATTAGTAAGGCAAGAATTAATAAATTTCTGTGCTTGATAAAACCTACGAGAGCCTTCTATTTGTAGTTGTGATACTGCATCAATGGTGGCGATCGCTTCTCGTCTTCCTCTATTTTCAAAATAGCAGCTTAGTTGTTCTGGTCTACCAATGTTTTGAAGCACAATTAGCGGATCGATTGGATCAATCTCTAGTGAGATGCTAACGATTTGTTCACAATCTCTATCAAGGCGATTTTGCTGGCTTAAGAGCAGTTGATAGAGGTCCTTGTAATCTAGGGAGGAATTGGCAGGACAAAGTAAAACTGACATGAAGTTATAAATAGTAAATTTTTTTTAACTTTTGTTCCTAAAGCGCGGTTGTCGTGATGATATTTCTAGAAGTAGCACATTCACCCTGGGTTTAAGCCACCCAAGCTTTTGTCCAGATTTGCTGAGCAATAATACTCAGTATAATCTCAGATGGATACAGGCTAGGGATGTTTGGGCCATTACATCTTAGGTAACTGCCATACCTAGATGGAGATGTAAGCTTAAAGGTTGCCATTTTTATGGTACAAAAAAATGGCAAGACGTTAGTAAGCTTCTGTAATTCAATTCATGACATTCAATGACTACAAAGCTGATTGAATATCCAAATAGCAAACTGTGGATAGCGGCAATTAAGCCACCGATGTACAGTGTTGCCATTATTCCTATTTGGGTCGGAACCGCTGTGGCTTTTGCCGAAACTCGGACGATTCACGGAGGAATATTTTCTACTTTCTTAATCGCTGCAATTTTTATTCTCGCCTGGGAGAACCTCAGCAATGATGTGTTTGACGCTGAAACTGGCGTAGATAAGAATAAAGCACATTCCTTAGTCAACTTGACTGGCAACAAAGCTTTGATATTCTGGTTAGGAAATCTGTTTCTAAGCTTAGGTTTAGCCGGAATAATCGCAATCACTTGGTGGCAACAAGACTTAACGGTAGTTGGGCTAATTCTCCTTTGCTGTGCGCTGGGCTATAGCTATCAAGGACCTCCTTTCCGCTTAGGCTACCAGGGTTTAGGGGAAATCATTTGCTTTGTCTGCTTCGGTCCCTTGGCGGTCGCGGCAGCATACTACAGTCAAACCCAATCCTGGTCGCTGACAAGTCTAGCAGCCTCTACTATTGTAGGGATCGCCACCAGCTTAATTTTGTTCTGCTCCCACTTTCATCAGGGTAAAGATGACTTGGCAGCAGGCAAGCGATCGCCCATCGTCCGTTTGGGCACCGCCAAGGCGGCTCAACTGCTGCCCTGGTTCAGCGGTAGTATCTACGGACTAACGGTTCTGTTTGTCATCTTGGGAATGTTTCCAGTCTGGACGTTGTTGGTTTTTGCCAGCCTACCCTTTACGCTCAAGTTATGCCGCTATGTGGGTACCCATCACAATGCGCCAGAAATGGTCAGAAACTGTAAGTTCATTGCCGTGGGTTTGCATTTTTGCAGCGGCATCTTACTGGGTCTGGGGTTTCTACTGGCAGGCGGCTGATGCGTTACCGCTTTGAATTTCGTCCTTACCGGCGCTCATTTAAGCAACCGCTGCAAACCAGCTATGGCAGTTGGGAGATCCGGGAGGGCGTTATTCTTCGCCTCATTGACGCAACAGGTGTTGGTTGGGGTGAGATTGCCCCCATCAGTTGGTTTGGTTCCGAAACCTGGGAACAAGCTCTAGATTTCTGTGGCCAACTACCGAACGAAATCACAGCGGAGACAATTTTCTCTATCCCAGCTAGATTGCCCGCTTGCCAATTTGGTTTTGAGTCAGCGTGGGAAGGGTTGAAGGATGGGATGTGGAGATG
>CAXUIV010000281.1:0-6591 GCA_964250875.1 uncultured bacterium | reverse complement strand
ATGTTCTGACCCTCCGCGTTCTGATGTACGTCAGCGTAACGGTCATTGGATTCGTGTTCGCCGCTCAATTAGGTCTCTCTACCGACATAATCTCAAAAACGATGACATCATCAGACGACTTGAACGAACCGACTAAACATCAGTAGCGTGCCTACACAAATGACAAGTTAAAAATACTGAATAACCATCAAATATGATACTTCATCTAGCCTTAAAGTGGGCAACTCCTGTAGAACTTACCAGACTGGTCCGTGCTGTTTCCAAAGGCAACGTCTATGTAAAGATGCCTGAAAAGCTACTTGATCAGTTCAAACAGCCCAGTCTGATTAAAGCCAGGAGACAAGCCGTTACAAAGCCAGCCCATGTGCTAGAGACAACCCAACTGTTAAACCGAAATGAGGAGATGGGAGAAACTCTACGTCGTGCCTTGAATCACTTGGCGATCGCTGCACCAGAGTGGCTGCTGACTCAAGTGGGTCCAGACTGGTTTGACCGCTACGGGACTTTGTTTGAGCAATACCGTCCACCCAAAAAGACAGACCTACAGCAATTGAACCTAACTATTCGTAGGGACGGTCAACACTTATTATCGGCGCTGGATGCACCACATACCCCTAAATGGTTACGGCAGGTGCCGTCAGTCGAGTTGTTACGTTCTGTTTGGGCGCACCAATACGAAATCGAGGGAAAAACCCTACTTTGTAGAGACGTTGCATGCAACGTCTCTACAGCGTGGTCAACAATTCCAAATCTTGACAAGAACAAACAGACATCTAGAATACACTAAACATAGGCGAACTCCAGCCAGAAGCCAGTTCTATGACCACCACGACTCAAAAGCTTACCTTCAAGGAATACCTCACCTACAGCGACGGCACGGACACCCGGTATGAACTCGTTGATGGAGAACTCGTCCCCATGAGCTTAGGTACCGGGAGGCACGGCAGCATTATGGAGTTCTTGTATGACCAATTCCGTGACCACATCAAGAGCCAAGGACTCCCTTGGACTGCCAAGCAGATGTCCGTCGGCATTCGCTCTCCACGCGGTAGACGCTGGGACACCTCTCGCATTCCCGATGTTACTGTTTTATCCCTAGCGCAATGGGAAGCGATGGCAAGCCGAGAAGCCGTGATTGACCTGCACGAGCCACCGCCCTTCCTAGTTGTGGAAGTCGTTAGTCCCTCCAGTCGAATCGAAGACTACCGCTCTAAACGTGCTGAATACGGGCTACTAGAAATTCCTGAATACTGGATTGTAGACCCACTAGAGATGAAAATTACCCTCTGCGTCCTCGATCACGAGTTCTACGATTCAATCGCCTATGAGAGCGATGACCCAATTCAGTCGCCTATTTTTCCAGACTTGAATTTAACTGCCGCTCAAGTCTTGGCAGCCAAACTGTAATAGAGAACCATTCTCACAGGAAGGCCGACGGACAGCGTCCATCACCTTGTTATTAGCTGCTAGTCGTCCGTACAAACAACCAACAACCAACTAAAGCTAAGTAGAACTGTCTAGCACTAACTCTAAAGTCCGTTGCCAATCTGGCAGAACCAAACCAAATGTTTGCGACAGCTTCTGACCGTCTAACAACGAATAAGCTGGTCGCTTAGCAGGTGTGGGATACTGCTCGGTGGTAATGGGTATCAACCGCTGTAGCCGCCGACTCGGCTGATGATCATGTTCAAAAATAGCCTTGGTAAAGCCGTACCAACTGGTTTCTCCACTTGCGGTCAAGTGATACACTCCACCCTTGTCTGTCAGAAGATTTGCCCAGCTTGACGTAGCCTGAGACAGAATCTGGGCTGTAGCTTGAGCAATCATCCGACTCCAGGTTGGTGTCCCAACTTGGTCGTCAACCACCTTGAGTTCTTCACGTTCTTCAGCAAGCCTTAGCATCGTCAGCAGAAAGTTTTTCCCTCGTCGTCCATAAACCCAACTGGTACGGAGAATCAGATGAGGCACGTCTGCATCAGCGATCGCCTGTTCACCTGCTAGTTTCGTTCGACCGTAGATGTTTTGAGGGTCTGGGCGATCACTCTCGGTATAAGGCGTATTTTTAGTACCGTCGAATACATAATCAGTAGAGTAGTGAATCATAGCTGCACCCAAGCGCTTTGCCTCCTCCGCCATTACTCCAGGGGCAGTACCGTTAATTGCCATTGCTAGTTCCGGTTCTGACTCGGCTTTGTCTACCGCAGTGTAAGCGGCAGCATTAACAATCAAGTCAGGCTGCACTTCTTGAATGGTGCGGCGAATCGTATCTGGCTGTGCTAAATCTATCTGCCAAGGGCTATTAAGCACGGTGCGTCCAACAGAGGTCACTTCTCCCAGAGTCATGAGGGTGCGCTGTAGCTCCCAGCCCACCTGCCCTGTGACACCTATCAGTAGGATTTTCCTCATGCAAACACCTCTGCCTCCCGCAGCAACTTCCCAGCTTTGTCCTTTACTGATAGGACTGGTTCTCCTTGGAGGGGCCAGGCGATCGCTAAGTCAGGATCGTTCCACAAGAGAGAACGCTCATACTCTGGGGCATAGTAATCGGTCGTTTTGTACAAGAACTCCGCATACTCCGACAGCACTAAAAAACCGTGGGCAAAACCGGGGGGGATCCACAGCTGCTGTTTGTTTTCAGCAGTCAGATGGACGCCTACCCATTGACCGAATGTTTTGGAACTGGTTCTCAAATCCACTACAACATCAAATACTGCTCCAACCACAACGCGGACGAGTTTGCCTTGGGGCTGTTGAATTTGGTAATGCAGCCCACGCAAAACATTTTGAGCCGAGCGGGAATGATTATCTTGGACAAAGTGTGCTGAAGCCTCGGTTTTAGCTAGGAATGCTCGTTCGTTGTAACTTTCGTAAAAAAAGCCGCGTGCATCACCAAAAACCTGCGGTTCAATGACTAGCACATCAGGGATTTCTGTCTGTATAACCTTCATAGTTTCATCCTTCTTACCCGATCAAATTCTTGTTCTAGTTCACTAGCAACTACAGTTCCGTCGCCGTTGTGTTGTGCCTCAAGTGGGTGCGGCTCTTCATTAAGCACCTCTAGCAGGTAACGACCGTAGCTACTTTTCGCCATGACTTGTGCTAGGTGCCCCAACTGGACGGCATTGATGTACCCTCGTCGATAGGCAATCTCCTCAATACAGGCAATCTTGAGTCCCTGCCGCTGCTCTAAGGTTTGGATAAAGCTAGACGCCTGATGCAGAGATTCATGGGTGCCAGTATCAAGCCAAGCATAGCCGCGACCCAAGAGTTCGACCTGCATTTGACCGCGACTCAGGTAAACTTGGTTCAAGTCGGTGATTTCCAGCTCATTACGGGCTGAAGGTTTCAGATTGGCTGCGACCTCTGCGACTTGTTGGTCGTAAAAGTAGATGCCAGGGACAGCGAACTTTGACTTGGGGTTAGCTGGTTTTTCTTCGATGCTGATGGCACGTCCTCTGTCATCAAATTCAATCACGCCGTAATGTTGGGGTTCGGTTACTCGGTAGCCGAAGACTAATCCACCCTCTTGCAGAGTGGCAGCACGCGCTAGCACTTCTGTTAAGCCGTGACCATAAAAGATGTTGTCGCCTAAAATCAAACAGACTGGTTCATTGGCAATAAAATCTTTACCCAGAATAAAAGCTTGTGCTAATCCTTCTGGTTTAGGCTGCTCCACGTAGCTAAACTGTAGCCCCCACTGACTGCCATCCTTCAACAAGCGCTGAAATTGAGGCAAATCGGTTGGCGTTGAAATAATTAGAATCTCGCGAATCCCGGCCAGCATTAATATAGATAAGGGGTAGTAAATCATCGGCTTGTCATAAACCGACATGAGCTGTTTACTTACCACGTGGGTTAAGGGATAAAGACGTGTTCCAGAACCACCAGCGAGAATGATGCCTTTCATATTGTCCTTATAGTGCAGTTAATAGTGCAGTTACAGTCGGCTGGAGCGTTAAGCTTGCCTGTTATCATAGTTTTGCTTCATCCAAGTTTGGTACGCACCAGAGCGCACTTGTTCTATCCAAGTGGAGTTGCTGAGGTACCACTGCACGGTTTTAAGTAGACCCCCATCAAAGTCTGACTGCGGGTTCCAGCCCAATTCTCGCTGAATTTTACCGCAGTCAATGGCATATCGCCGGTCGTGACCGGGACGGTCTTTGACAAAGGCGATCAAAGAAGAATGGCGGAGATCGGCTTTCGGCGCTAGCTCGTCGAGCAGGGCACAAATTTTTTCGACTACGGTCAAGTTGGCTTGTTCGTTGAGACCGCCGACATTATAGGTTTCACCGATTCTGCCCTGTTGCAGAACCAGGTGGATGGCATCGCAATGGTCGGCGACGTACAGCCAGTCACGGACGTTTTGGCCATCGCCGTAGATGGGTAGTGTTTTTCCATCTAGGGCATTCAGAATCGTCAGCGGAATGAGTTTCTCTGGAAACTGGCGCGGACCGTAGTTATTGGAGCAATTGGTCGTGAGTGTGGGCAGGCCATAGGTATGATAGTAGGCACGTACCATGTGATCCGATCCAGCTTTGGAAGCAGCGTAAGGACTATTGGGGGCGAAGGGTGTATCTTCTCTAAAGGCTGGATCTTGCGGACTGAGGGAACCATAGACTTCATCAGTGGAGACGTGCAGAAAGCGAAACTGCTGTTGCTTTGGGGCGGAGAGTTGTTGCCAATAGAGCTTACTTGCTTCTAACAGATGAGATGTGCCGACGATATTGGTTTGAATGAAAGCTTGCGGTCCTAAAATCGAGCGGTCCACATGAGTTTCCGCCGCGAAGTTGATGATGGCGTCTGGCTGATACTGCTGTAGCAGATAGCTGACTAGCTCTGGGTTGCCGATGTCACCTTGAACAAAACTATAGCCAGAATCATCTTTGAGTTCGGCTAAAGTTTGTAAGTTGCTGGCGTAAGTCAGCTTGTCTAAGTTGACGATGTTAGCCCACTGGGCTGCTCTCGCCTGAAGGACGAAGTTTGCTCCAATAAAGCCTGCTCCGCCTGTTACTAGTAAAGTTGACATGTTTTTTCCTTTTATACTGATTGTTTAGATTGCTCTCGCAGAATGCGGCGTTTTTGACTAGCACCTGTCCTTTTTAAAGCCAGAGTTTCCATTTGGTGATACAAGGACCGTGGTAGGATACGGAGGGAATAGGCTGCACCTAGGGTCAAGAGTGTACGACGTGGCTCTTCAAGCAGAATGCGCCAGTGGGTAGATAATGCTTGATGGGCTAGATTGACAGCGGTGGGAGCGGCTTGCAGACGGACTGCCCACCGGGCTAGCTTCCGTAACTCGTAGGCTTTGGCGCGATCGCCCTGTTGAGCAATCAGGTCTGGAGCATAAGAGCGGGTTTTTTCCAGTACCTTTTCTAAGTCGGCTAGCTGCTTTGACAGATTTGTGGAAGCTCCTCCGGAATTGACTCGATACAGAGTGAGAGCTTCAGGAATACCTTCTACCTGCCAGTCGGTTTGAAGCGCGATGCGCAGCCAGCACTCGACATCCTCAAAATGGCGTAATTGCTCATCAAAGTAACAATCTTCTAGAGCGCCATTAAGAGGATACTGAAATCTAATGCCTGCAAACGCCTCTCGTCGAATCACTGGAGCTGAGCCATTGCCGATCGGGTTGCGGCAGAGGATGATATCTGGAGTGATGTCCTTGAGCTTGGGCATCTGATAGATCCCCAAGGATTTTCCTGCTTCGTCGATGAAAGCCGAGCGGCTAAAGCTGAGGCCCACATTTGGGCAGATTTCTAGATGGTTGACGTGTTTTTCTAGTTTTTCTGGCAACCACAGGTCGTCTCCGTCCAAAAAAGCCAAGTATGCTCCTTCCGCATGGCGAATACCAGTGTTCCGAGCGGCGCAGACTCCTCGATTCTCCTGACGAATAACTTTAACTCTGGGGTCTGCTGTGAACTGCTGACAAATTTCTCCACTGCGATCGCGAGAGCCATCGTCAATAATAAGCAGTTCAAAGTCCTTATATGTTTGCTCTAGAACCGATTGCACTGTGGCAGCTATGTATCTCTCGACTCCATAGACTGGAATAATGACGGAAACTTTTTTCATCTTTGGCAGCAACTTGGTGGTAGAGGATCGATAACAATCTTAGTCTATGCTCAGGCTGAGTTTTATCGATATGTTCGATCATCAATCCATTTCTTAGTGCATTGTGTTTGAAGTATCACCCACCAAGGAATTAATTTTCGAGAGGTAGTACTGACACGATAGCTGAGCTAGCAGAGGCTGTGGACGTTACGTCTAGAGGATAAATACTGAGAGTGATATGAATCAGGGTGAAGCCTCAGCTGCCAAGACTGCCTAATTATTATTCATGTTAGCAATGTATCTTTCCGGATAAAGCAGTTGCTCTAAATAATAAAAAGCTAACGGTAGAAAGTTTAAAAATAGATGAAAGTTTGAAGCTTGCATAAACTTATGAAATTGCTCTACGCAGGCGTGGGAAAGTTGCCTATACTGGCAGGAGTAGATGCAATCGACTACAGTTGCGACGTCGCATCTAATAGTATCAAGTATCTTTTGACGAATTCGCAGCGGTGTACTGCCTAGTTCAGCTTAATTCTTCGC
>CAXUIV010000280.1:0-6599 GCA_964250875.1 uncultured bacterium | reverse complement strand
GGGAGATGCGGAAGTACTTTGTCACCCTCCTAGTGGTAGATCAACGTCCATCAGGAATTGACAACGAAGTTATGTCTCAAGTTGGTACCCGCATCACAGCCTTACTCAACGATGAAAAAGACATTGAGGCAATTTTTACCGGCGTCTCCGGTGGTCAAAGCCTGCGGTCAGTACTGGCTAAGCTAGATTCTAAGCAACAGGCGTTGGTTCTAGGGCATGCAGTTCCTATGCCAGTGGTTGTGCGCACCCGTCCCTATGATGAGAAGTTTTACGCCGAGGTTGGAGATGTGGCTTGGGAGGAAAAGTCGGATGATGAGGTCTTCGCCGCTGCTGAACTGGCCAAAGCCGACCTTGGGTTTTAGGGTTGACATGAAAGATTCCCCTAAATTCCCCTTGTTGAGGGGACTTTAAACTCCAGTTCCCCTTTCGTAAAGGGGGTTAAGGGGGCTCGACAGGCTGAGACTTCCTAGAAGTGAGTGTTGCGATCCAGCATAATGCGCGACTCGTTCCAGTTCCTGATCTTAAGTCGTAACATCCCAACCGCCAAAACGGCCTGAAAGTTCGGTTATCCGACTGCTCGAAGGCACTCGGATCAGAGCTTTTCAGGCGATTATATAAGAACGACTAAATCTGCTTTGAGTGAGAAGGCAGTTCGACAACTGGGCTAGATCAGCATCAGGCTGAGAGGGTCTATGTAGCCACTTTACTAGCAGTCCAATTTGTAATAACATTACCTGATGGCGAAATCGTATCGACTTCGCACTCTGCTAGTCTACTTCTCTCAACCTGTTCCGCAAAGCTAGCGGTAGGGGCTAAGCTTGCTGCCAAATTGAGCATCATTATCTCGAGCAGATGGGAAACCTCTTCAATTATATCAGCGTCTCTACATCTTCTGTAGGATGTATGTTTCCCTAACTCTTCGTTAATGTCCTGTTATATATGAGCCATCTTACAGCAGAGGCCGCCCCAGCCACTAAGTACTAAATTTGTTTACGGAGTTGACGACGCATCAATGGCCACTGATACCACAAAGACCGAAAAAACTACTAATCCCAAGTTCACGGCTGATATGGTGCGCACCTATCTGCGCGAGATCGGTCGTGTACCACTGCTAACCCGCGAGCAAGAAATCATTTATGGAAAGCAAGTCCAGCAAATGATGTCCCTGCTAGAAGCCAAGCAAGCTCTAGCTAAAAAAATTCACCATGAGCCGACTACGCAAGAGTGGGCGTCAAATGCCAACTTGAGTGAAACTGAGTTGGACGAGACGGTGCGGCGGGGGCAGCGAGCTAAACAGAAGATGATCGAAGCGAACCTGCGTTTGGTAGTTGCCATTGCCAAGAAGTACCAAAAGCGCAACATGGAATTTTTGGACTTGATCCAAGAAGGGACCATGGGGTTGGAACGCGGCGTGGAGAAGTTTGATCCCACACGCGGCTATAAGTTCTCAACATATGCCTATTGGTGGATTCGTCAAGCAATCACCCGTGCCATTGCACAGCAGGCTCGCACAATCCGGTTGCCAATTCACATTACGGAGAAGCTGAACAAAATTAAGAAAGTGCAACGGGAACTAGCTCAGAAGCTGGGCCGTTCACCCACACCAGCAGAAATTGGTAATGAGTTAGAGCTAGAACCAGCACAGATTCGGGAATACATGAACATGGCCCGTCAGCCGGTTTCACTGGATATTCGAGTTGGCGATAATCAGGACACGGAACTTCAAGAACTGCTAGAAGATGATGGCCCCTCGCCAGAGCATTACATGACGCAGGAGTCTCTACGTCAAGATCTAGATACCCTACTGGCAGAATTGACCCCCCAGCAGCGCGAAGTCGTCAGCTTGCGCTTTGGCCTCAGCGATGGCAATGAGTTGTCCTTGGCAAAGGTAGGTGAGAGACTCAACCTTAGCCGTGAGCGAGTACGCCAGCTAGAACATCAAGCCCTAGCCCACCTACGTCGCCGTCGAGCGAACGTACAGGAGTATGTCGCCAGTTAAGCGATCATCGTCTTTGTGGCTTAATTTCTCTTGCCCAGGCAGTAACCCAGACATGTGTCCGTGTTACTGCCTGGGAATTCTTTTATGACATACAAATCATACAGTGCAGCTAAACTTCATTTTCAACCTTTAGAAGGGTATGCGCTGAGCAGGTGATGTTTAGTTGGGTAGATTACATTCTAAGAATTAACAGTCATGCTGAAGCTGCAGGATGAAAGTGTGATTTAGATCCTTATGAATAACGATCGCATACCAGAAACAATTAAAGAATACCAACTACACTACTTATCAGCCAGTTGAGTGATTCTACTGGGCGTTATGCAGGTAATGCAGCCAAGCTAAAAATAACGATGAAGTCAGATTAATGAATATTTGTTTCGATGAAAGGCACTTTTGACGGAAACGAACGTCTGACTTCTGTAGAAACATTTATGTAGAGCCACCAGGCAACGTTTTGACTAGAGCTTATTTCGTATAGTCAGATACAACCGAGTCTTAAGAGGTAAATTAGGGTGCTTAACTCAATCGTTCGATTCTGTTCACCAGGGCGGCTCAACTGTTTGAAAATTCCACTTGCTGGTTTGCTGCTGATGAATGCTAGCATCTCAGTGGGTGAGGCTAAAGCCGCTACGACTAATGAGTTCCACACCTTAGCTTCTTTAGGAATAGTTGGACAGCCTAAAACGGCTGGGAAAGACATGGCAGTCAGTACACTCAAGGACAAACTGCCAGAGAGAGACGGTATTTACCTCTACGGCCAGTCGTCAGAACCGGCACAAATTGGGCATGAGTATGTGGTATTTGAATTACGTCAAGATAAGGTCGTTGGCGCATTTTATCTACCTCAGTCTGAATTTAGTTGTTTTGAGGGTACTCTCCGTTCAGGAAAGTTGAGTTTGACAATTGCCAGTAACCCTGACTCAGATGCCGATCCTAGCCCTGTTGCAAGTCAACCCTCACAAGTGGCGACGGCAAGCGGTAGGTTGCCCATTGGCACGGGTCCAAACCCAATTGCCTACTCCTACTCAGTAGCGTTGCAGAATTATCACAAGCTAGCCTCTGTAAGCACCAACGACCAACAAATTTTAAGAACCTGTAAAAATAATCAACCATAGACATTAATTGGAAGTCGGGCAGGGGGGGTGAGTTTTGAGTTTTGAGTTTAAGAATGACAGAGTAGCTAACTCTCCCTATCACCCCATCTCCCCATCCCCTCTCTCCATATCTAAGTGTTGACCTTAATACTCAATTCCCGGTTGTGCTTTGACGCCTTGCTCGCGAAAAGGGTGTTTGATTAAGGTCATTTCTGTTACTAGATCTGCTCGCTCAATCAAGGCAGCAGGTGCCCCTCTGCCAGTAAGAATGATGTGGGACTCAAACGGCTTTTGATCTAGCCCTGTTAAAACCTCTTCAATGCTTAAGTACTCTAGTTTGAGAGCAATATTAATCTCATCCAACAGCACGAGCTTAAAATCTGGATTGCAGATAAAAGCCAAGGCAGTCTCCCAAGCAGCATGAGCCTTCTCAACATCACGCTGTCGATCCTGAGTCTCCCAAGTGAAGCCTTCTCCCATGGCATGAAACTCCAACTGATCAGCCCAGTGACCTAGGCTAGCTTTCTCCGCTGGCTCCCAAGCTCCTTTAATAAATTGGATAATGGCGACTCGATAGCCGTGACCGAGTGATCGCAGCACCATTCCCAAAGCTGCTGTAGTTTTACCTTTGCCATTGCCGGTATTGACAATAATTAAGCCTTTTTCTTGCGATGCTTTCGCCACTCTCTGGTCCTGCACTTCCTTGCGTCGCTGCATCTTCCGCCGATGTTGTTCCGTCAAGGATGAAATTGCCGTCAATGCCTCGGCCTCAGGCGCGTTTAGGTCTGTCTGGATATTAATGTTCATTTTTGTTTGTTGTAATAATGTTACGAACAATACAATAAGTCTAAATTGTGGTAGACGACTACTCAGTCGTAATATTGGTGTTAAAGTATAAATGATATTGAAAGCTAGGTTGACTAAAAAGAGTTGAAAATTCTCTCTTTGCTCAAGTACCCTTGGAAACAACTGTGGTACTTGGAAATCAGATTGAAGCGTAAGCGGCAGCTTGACCCAGGGCTTTCCTGGACAGATGGCTGTGAAGGGCCTAGTATCATCTGACCGATCTGCAACTTGAGGTCCACAGTACGATAACAGCTGTATGTCACTCGTCGCCTGAGCGTTGCAGCGAAGCTGTTATAAATGCGGACTGGATCGGTCAAGAAATTTTTAACCTAATAGCTGGAGCGATCGCTTACCGGATGATAGCGGTAAAGATGGTAGCGCCTTGTTCTCTTAGTGGCGATCGCGTAGAGCCTAGCTGATTAGCCTTGGCACTTTAGGCTTGGGAATGGGCATGAGGAATTGGAGGTCCTTAATGCTTGAGAGCATAAATGTTATAGGCATTCAAGCGGGCTAGACATCAGTCATTCAAAAGCGCCATCATCAATTTCTTTTGAACTGTTAATGCTGTTTGTAATTGTAGGACTGACAAAATGTCTCAACTGCTTCACAAAATTGCCCCCACTCCCATGTCTAAGGAAGTTAGCGTGGTCGATCTGATTGATGGATACTTCACAGCCTACAACTCGGCGCGGCTGCGGGAAATCTGTCAACTGCTCCGCCAAGACGTACTGCGTGAAGGTGTAACTGTAGGACTCAGTTTATCAGGAGCCATGACGCCAGCTGGGTTTGGCGTCTCCGTACTAGCGCCGTTGATTCGGCATGGTTTCGTTGACTGGATCATTAGCACTGGTGCTAATCTTTACCACGACATGCATTATGGATTGGGATTTGACCTTTATGCTGGGCACCCATTTTTAGATGATGCTAGGTTGCGAGAGGAAGGCACGATTCGGATTTACGATATCGTTTTTGGCTACGACGTGCTGCTGAAGACCGATGCCTTTATTCGGAAGGTTATACAAGCAGAGCCATTCCAAAAGCGCATGGGCACAGCTGAGTTTCACTATCTATTAGGGAAATACGTTCGGGAAGTGGAAAAGCATCTGGGGGTGCAGAATTCCTGCTTGCTAGCCACAGCCTATGAATGCGGTGTTCCCATCTACACATCTTCTCCTGGAGATAGTTCAATTGGGATGAACGTAGCGGCTTTATCATTGGAAGGCTCAAAGTTAGTGCTAGATCCAGCCATAGATGTGAATGAGACAGCGGCGATCGCCTATGGTGCCCGTGAGACTGGCATCCCAGACATAGAGGGCAAGAGCGCTGCTATCATCATCGGCGGCGGTAGCCCTAAAAACTTCCTGCTACAAACTCAGCCCCAAATCCATGAAGTGCTGGGATTAGAAGAGCGGGGTCACGATTACTTCATTCAAATTACTGATGCTCGGCCCGATACTGGCGGACTATCTGGGGCAACACCAAGTGAAGCTGTGAGTTGGGGCAAGATTGGTCCTGAAGAGTTGCCGAACACGATTGTTTGCTACACAGACAGCACGATTGCCCTGCCGATCATCACCGCATACGTGATGAACCAATGTACGCCTCGACCTCTGAAGCGGCTGTATGACCAGCGACAGGAAATGATGGCAAAATTGCGGACAGACTACCACTTAGCCAAGGCAACAGCGGTAGGTGAAATCTCAGTAGCTGTTCCTCAGAGTACGGAGTCGCCTGGAGCAACTTATCCCTGCGGTAGGCTCATTGGTATTAGCTAGTTGTTAGTTGCTGGTTGTTGGTATTTACCAACAACCAACAACCAATAACTAATAACTAAATACCAACAACCAAATACAAACAACAATCCTCACCTTACAACTTCACTAAAGTCAGCCCCTTCCAAATTAGCGCCGCTGAAATCAGCCTCAATTAGGATAGCGCCACTGAAATCAGCCTCGTTGCAGTCGGCTCCGTTAAGGTTCGCGTTGCTAAGGTTGGCGTAGGTAAGATTAGCGCTGCTGAGGTTCGCATAGCTCAGGTTAACGTAACTGAGGTTTGCGTTGCTGAGGTCAGCTCTGTTGAAGTCAGTTCCGCTCAAGTCGGCCCCACTGAGATCAGCCTCCTTGAGTTTGGCCCTTCTTAGATTGACGGCGAAGAGGTTAGCCTTGCTGAGTTTAGTCCTTCTGAGATCAGCGCCGTTGAGGTTAGCCTCGTTAAGGTTAGCCTCGTTAAGGTCAGCGCCGCTGAGATTAGCGCCGCTGAGGTTAGCTTCGTTTAGAACAACCCTGCTCAGGTTAGCGCTGCTGAAGTTGGCGTTGCTCAAGTCAACCCCACTAAGATCAACCCCACTGAGATCAGCACCACTGAGGTCAGCCCCACTGAGGTTGGACATGAATAGGTTAGCCTCATTTAGGTTGGCCCCGCTGAGGTCAGTTCCACTCAGATTTGCCCCACTGAGGTCGGCCTCTTTGAGATTAGCTCTGCCAAGGTTGGCCCCGCTGAGATCAGCACCGTCGAGTCCAGCTTTACTAAGGTTAGCCCTATAGAGCCTAGCGCCGCTAAGGTTAACCTCGCTAAGAACTATCTCGATATCAATGTTATTCTTCCTCCACTCATTCCAACTTATTACATCTTTTCTAAGTAGAGCGAGCTGTTCCTCATTT
>CAXUIV010000279.1:0-6602 GCA_964250875.1 uncultured bacterium | reverse complement strand
TAGCAATCTCGACATTAAATCCAGATTCGGGTGGCACCTCGATCGGTTCTCCGTTGAACAACTCATATAGGTTCTCTGTGCCATCGTCATACGACAAATACTCATCAAAGCTGAGAAACCGCTGTTTGGCTTGAGTCATAAGGTGATGCTTAGAAATACTCCAACACCATCATTCTGCCTTCATTGTAAAGGAAAGCTGAAAGGCTGAGGCTATCTATCTCCGACTCACCATTTTGTTTGCAGCCTCATCGCCCTGCTGTTCCCAGTAAGCATTGATTGAATATTCCCAACCTATACTCAGAGCAGCATAACGGCACAGACGAGCGGCAGCAGACGACCTAAACAATAGACGCAAAGACTCTCAACTGTCTGCTCCATCGCGTTGTTGTGCCGCAATCCCCCATTCAACCCGTTTTGCCCATTCTTCTGCCTGTTCAAGTAAATCTAACACCAGTTGCTCCTTCTGCTTTGAGTACGCCAAAAGTTGATTGTATCCTGCAACAATTATCGCTCGCTTATGCTGCCCATAACGTTGTCTCGCGTCAGGGTGACATCGCAAATAGTCACGCAGCAGCGTATTATCTTCCCATAATTTGCTGCCCCACTCTACTGCCCCAAGATTGAATGCTAGAGGCTTTCGCTTGCGAAAATACAGTCTTCCTGACACGCCCGCTTCACCAAGATACTCATAACCGATTCGCTCAAGTGCATGGATTGACTCATCGGGCATTGGATACTGCTTTAATCCGATCAAAATATCTACAACTGGTTTTGCTGCCAATCCTGGAACTGCCGTGCTACCGAAGTGTTCTATGTTGGCAATCGAGTCTCCAATCACCCTCAGAATAACTGCTTTCTCTTGCTCAAACCTTTGTGCCCATGCAGGGTCATAGTTACAAATGATAATCGGTTCGTCAATTTGCATTTGAATTTTGGCTCAAGCAGCAGGAACAGTGCCCTCACAAACAACGTTGTAATATTCCTAAGTCTCACTCTAACTGATCATCTTCAAACTGCTGCCTCCACCGATGTTTTTGCGTCACAACGACTCCGTCACCCGCCGCCAACAACTTTTGAGGCAGCAGATTTTGGACTAACTATAGAAGCTTGTTGGTGAACCAGGGTAAATAGCAAGTAAGGGCGAAAACTGGCTTCGCCTAATATCGTATCACTGGAGACAAACGGATATCGTTCAGCGTTACGCATGGTCTTGAGCCTTGACAGCATGTAGCACTTTTAACATCATATCTGCTGCCTCAACTGCATCATAGGGCGACTATACCGGGTAAGCTTGGTCAGGCTTAATTAGATCTGCTTCCTGCTGGGCTAATTCCGAGATCAGTGCTAATCTGCTCTCTTCTAGGTTGTTGCCAAAACAAAGTCAACAATTCTGTTTCGAGTTCATAAAATACTTTTATCTGTGCCATATCGTTTCGCCCTCTCTAATTGCGTCGGCTTGGTAAGCAGTAATCAAACGGGTGATATTGAAAAGGCGATCATTGGTATCCTGACTTTACTCTGGAGAGACTGCTGCTAAACCTACCAATGTTGTGCAGCAAGTCAGTAGCCCTTCCGGATGCGGCAAGAGCGATGCCGAATCAAAAGAAGTAGATGCACCCTGATTACTACCCTCAGCGCTGACAAGTAGAGCATATGCTTTGCGAAGGCGCTGGGGGCTTTTTTTGTTTTTAATGTTTAGCCAAACAGATGACGTTCGGCGACTTTCCAGTAGCGAGAGAAGCGTTTAAGGTCAATATAGCCGTCATACTCAAAAAACGGTTCTACCGCCAGAACTTCCACTGGTACAGAGCGTTCAATCTCGTTACAGATGGCCTCAAACCGAGGGCTGGGACTTTCTGCCGTCACGATTAAATCCGCCTCATGCTCCTTAGCAAAGGCTACAATCTCAACGGCTATATCCCCGCGTCGAATGATAACGGGCAACTCCAGTAGGCATTCGTAGATAAACGTGAGGCGTTTGAGACTCAGCTGCCACTCTTCAATCAAAGCATTGTCCCAAACCCAAATCGCCGGTACGTCTGGGTATGCCTTTAGGGCTGGACCGTAAGGACTCAGACAATCTCCATGCACCCAGATAACAGTTTTATTCATTATCTATTCAACTCAAAACTCAAAACTCAAAACTCATAATTCTTTTTCTCTACTATCGCTTCTTCCCACGCTGAGATTGGCTGTTGCGCTGGCGACCCCTATTCTGGTTGCTACCTTCATCTTGATGAAACTCAGCTTTTGGAAAGAGGCGTTGTTCTATTTCTTCATAGCTGCCTTCAAAGTCACACCTACCATAGAGAGGACATTGGCGGCAATAGCCTCCTTCCGTGTAGCGCTCTAAATTCTCACGGTTAAAAAAATAGGGCTTGTGGCTAAACGTGCTAGCAACCCATTGCCAAGACATATTATTACTAGCTGGATCGCCATCTAGCAAATGCTGTAGAAACCAGCGAGCGCCTGCCTGCCATCGGATACGTCGCCAATGGACGAGATAAGCTGCCATCCACAGCCGCCCATGGTTGTGCAGGTAGCCAGTTTCTTGCAAACTGTGGCTGAAGCCGTCGATACAAACTAAACCCGTTGTTCCGTGTGCAACATCTTCAGGTAGAGTCTGGGAGTAGTCTTCAGCGGTGTAACCTGTCTTGTAAGGTTCTTGGTCTTTCCAGATGCCGTTGCCCAGCTTGGCGTACAGCCGCTGCCAGTAGTCTCGCCAACCCAACTCGTTGATCAGTTTGGCGGCTTCGTCTGGATGCTTCACCCGTTCCATTACATAATCCCGAATTTCTGCCAAACTTAGGACGCCGTAACGGATGTAAGGTGATAGCCGCGTGACTGCACCTGTAAACGAGTTACGCGACTTCGCATAGCTGACTGGATCGACTTGGCTTAGTACCGTCTGGGCTGCTTCTCGTCCACCAATTGTCTCGCTAGTATGGTCATCGCGTTCTGCGGCAGTGGGAAATTGCTCACGCAGGTAGGCAACCAGATCATCACGGCTGGCAAATTCATGTAGCATGTCACTCATATCTTACTTCCACCTGTAGAGCGTCTGTCTGCACCCACTCTTATTGAGTATAGGCAATCCTCGTGATGGATCTAACAGAGCTAAGATCTGAGAAAACTCAGACTGTGCGAATACCTGGCCATCGTTATGACGAACCAATTACAGTTACCCAGGAAAAAAGAGGCTCAGCTCATCTCAAATGTGAGTTGGGAGCAATTTGAGGAAATTGATCATTCGTTTGCAGATATCGCGGGGATAAAATTCGCCTATCTGGATGGAACTCTAGAGATTATGACCATTAGTCCAGAACACGAGGACGCGAAGGCAACTATCGGCGTTTTGCTAGAAGCTTACATGAGAGCTAAGAACATTCGGTTTTACCGGCGAGGTGGACCAACATTGGGTCGCAGAGAGCAAGGAGCTAGGAATGAACCGGATGAATCTTATAATTTGGGAACTCGTAAGCCCTACCCCGATCTAGCAATTGAAGTTGTCATTACCAGTGGAGGGATAAACAAACTTGAAGGCTATAAACGGATGGGAGTACCTGAGGTATGGGTTTGGGAAGATGGCACATTGGAGATCCACCTCTTGCGCGACGACGACTACGAAAAGGCCAACCACAGCGAATTGCTGCTCGATCTGCCAATAGATATCTTCTGCCGCTACCTGAATTACCATGACCAATACGATGCTGTAACTGAATTTACGTCAGCGATCGCTCAAAGGAATTAACCCTCTCCCCTCAAGTAGGTCTGCGTAGGGTTTGAGCCATGACGCCACAAAATCAATGAAAACACTCACTCTTACTACATTCCGAAGGTCTTCATGGGTAAGTAACCAAAGCTCCGACGCTAATTCGGGTAAGGGTGAGCGAACTTGCTGTAGATCGGGGTCAGGCTCGGCTAGGTGATACGGCAAAGCGACCAGACCAAGGTTTTGCTTTGCTGCTTCAAGCATGCCTAGCAGTGTGTTACTGCGGTACTGCATACGTATTCTAGGAAATGACTGTTTCAACCATCGAGCGGAAGCTAGATGCGATAGACTCTCGTCTGGTCCAATCCAACTGTGTTTAGACAAATCGCTGAGGTCAGCAGATGCATCTAGATAACCAGATGAGCCATAAATAGCTGTGGCGATGCTAGAGACACGGCGACCTACAAGAGTTTCTGGAGGATTGCTGGCCGGACGGATAGCGACATCAGCGTCGCGCTTAGTCAGATTGAAAAATTGATTGGACACGAGCACCTCTAGCTCGACCTCTGGATAGGTAGTGCAGAAGACAGCTAGGCATGGGGAGAGAAGCTTAAATAACAAGGCGTCGGTCGTTGTTACCCTGAGAACTCCACTTGGTCGCAGGTCCTGTCCGCTAATCCGTCTGTCCAAAGCCGCCATATCTTCCTCCATCCGCTCAGCAACTTGGCAGATGTCTTTCCCAGCTGCTGTAGCAGCATAGCCTGTTGGCAGGCGGTCGAAGAGGCGAACTCCTAGTGCCTTTTCCAACTCGTTCAATCGCCGGAACACCGTAGATTGATGGACACTCAATTGGCTAGCCGCCTCGGCAACGCTTTGAGTGCGAGCAATGAATAAAACGTAGTGCAGATCGTTCCAATCCAACACAGCATTACCTCATTCACTATTGGCAAGTTTGGGTTGTGTCGCGAATAGTTGTTGAGGACAAACGCTCCTCTTCGTGAAAACTTGGTTATGCAACTACTCCAAAGATTTGAGCGCGCGTATTCTGCTTGTGCCTGAACAGCCCTTAGTTCAACGCCTTGAACCTGTCCTTTCCTTACCGATCGAAAGGTGCCTCAAAATTAATAATCGGACCTTTGGGAACGATACTGGTTGGGTTAACTTTTGTGTGACTTTTGTAGTAATGCCGTTTGATCTGCTCCAGGTTGCACGTTTCCTTAACACCAGGTAATTGGTAGAGTTCCTTCAGGTAATTCCAGAGATTGGGATAATCTACAATGCGACGAAAGTTACATTTGAAATGGACATAATAGACCGTATCAAAGCGAAACAGAGTTGTGAACATACACCAGTCTGCTTCTGTAATACGATCGCCACAGAGGTAACGTTGCCGCTGCAACACTGCTTCCCAGTGGTCAAGTGCCTCAAATAACTCTGTTACAGCTTCCTCATAAGCTGACTGAGTTATGGCAAATCCTGCTCGGTAGGGACCATTATTAATCGGCTGGTAAATAGCATCAATCGTTTGGTTAACGAGAGCACGCAGATCATCAGGATAAAAGTTCACATCTGGCTTAGCAAAGTCAGAGAACTCTGTATCCAACATTCGGATGATCTCGCGGGATTCATTATTGACAATTGTTCCAGTTTCTTTGTCCCACAAAACCGGGACAGTCACCCACCCACTATATTCAGAGTCAGCTTTAAGATAGACTTCCCTAAGATAGTGAGTACCATTTACAGTATCAGGAATGCAATCTGGTTCTCTGGAGAATTCCCATCCATTTTGCTCAATCTCTGGAGCCACAACCGAAAGTCCAATGGTATCCTCCAATCCCTTCAGCCGTCGCATAATTGCTGTACGATGCGCCCAAGGGCAACCCCAAGAAATATAAAGATGGTAGCGCTTTGGCTCAGCTTTAAAGCCGCTAGAGCCATCTGCTGTAACCTTGTGGCGGAAAGTTGTTGATGGGCGGATGAATTTGCCTTGCGAATCTTCCTGTTCGCGCTCACTGATCCACTTACCATTATTCATTAAACCCGAACCCATAGTTACCTCTCCTTCTGGTTGTGTCGCAAATAGTTGTTGAGGACAAACGATTCTCTGCGTGAAAACACTGTTAAATCTCCTTTAGACCTCACTGCAAGCCATTAGCTATTTGTCTCTATTTAGGAAAGAGACAAAATCTCTAAGTCGAAATTTTTCACCGTTTTCAGAGGGCGACCTCACAAAAGCAAGGTAACTTCATCAAATTCCAGGAATATTGACTGGCAGCATCCCTCTTTAAACAGCCATTTTTATCTAACGGTTTAACGTCGCTATTGACTTACCCAACAATTCAAAACACCAACCGCCTGAAGTCATTCCTGCTAAACCAAGTAGACCTGCTAGAGGAGGAGCTGGCAAGGGAATTTTCAACCATGATAAGACAATGCCAATTATCCAACCTGCTAGTAGTGAAAGTACGAGTTCTCTCATGGCTGTAAGTTATGTTTTCCTTTTTGGTTTAACGGTTGCATAACCAAGTTTTCATAAAGAGGAGCGTTTGTCCTCAACAACTACCTGCGACACAACCCGCAGTTTGGCAGTAATCTCGGCCACACGGCGACCCAGTGCCCGCGCAATGTTTAAATCTTCTGACTTAGGCTGTAACTCACCTTTACCTCCGGCAATGGTTGTCGCACCGTAAGGAGTGCCGCCACGTGCTTCAGTGTGAATCATTTCCGGCAGCGAATATGGAACCCCGACAACGAGCATTCCCAAATGCAGCAGTGGTACCATCATGGTCAATAGAGTAGTTTCCTGTCCGCCATGAGTGCTGGCTGTTGAGGTGAAGACACCAGCGGGTTTGCCTTCCATCTCACCTTTAAGCCAGAGACTGGCTGTCGA
>CAXUIV010000278.1:0-6632 GCA_964250875.1 uncultured bacterium | reverse complement strand
TTGACAGCCAATGCCATGAAAGAAGACCAACAACGGTGCTTAGATGCCGGGATGGATGACTATCTGAGCAAACCAGTGGCGAAGGAAAAATTAGCTGCGGTGCTAAAGCGTTGGACTTGTACAATCCTTGCACCAGAGGAGGCGATCGCTTCTCAGCAAGAACCCACCACGGATGCAACTTCTCTCATGCTTGATTGGGAACATTTACATCAGCTTTCTGAAGGCAATAGCGAGTTTGAATTGGAGCTATTGCAAATGTTTGTCGAAGATGCTCAACCTCAGTTAGAGACGTTAGCAGTGGCAATTGCTGCTAAAGACGTTCAACAGGCGATGTGGGTAGCCCACTATCTCAAAGGTGCTAGTGGCAACGTTGGCGCTACAGGCATGTATCTATCAGCTGAAAAACTTGAACAACTAGCGCGCCAGCAGCAGTTTGAAGGTGCTACAGATTTGTTAGCAAACTTAACACAATTCATCCATCGTCTTCAAGCCTTTTTAAGCTCAAGGACATAGAGAGTTGAGACTCATATAGCAGCCTGCTGTCTAATAATGATAGAACACCAATGAACTCCATTTCTCAAAATCTCTTATTGCCGAGCCATATCGAGTACCTGATACTAGACCGAAATTTGTTTGTTTTAGAGACATCCTTGGGCGTGCAGCGATTTCTGGAGTATCCTTATGATGTTACTCCAGGGTCAGACATTCGTGTCGGTTTTCCCGAACTCATAGGAGTTGAAGAGTTCCTGAATGATGTTATTGAAGGTCATCAGCGTAGTTTTGATTTAAAAAGCGTTGCTCGAAATTCAGGCAATGTATTTCCTCTATATATTGATATATACATTCAACAAAAGCTAGACAAAACAGAAAATCAACTAATTGTTTTCATCGAGGACATAACAGAGAAGAAGATTTTAGAGCAGGCATTAGTTCATCACTCAAATGAAGCCAGTCTTTTATTAAGTACCATAGCTGCTGCCAAAAAATACATTGATAAAATCGTCACATCGATAGCAGATGCTCTATTAGTAACAACAAATGGGCGAATAAAAACGATCAACGAATCTGCACAAGATCTATTTGGCTACAGTGAGGAAGAATTAATTGGTCAGCCAATTTCTCGAATTATTACTGACGACAGCTTTTTGTCTCAAGTCAGCCAGCAGACCCCCGTGTTTTATCAAGGTTTGAATAACGTAGAGGTCGTTTGTCAAAGAAAAACTGGAGAAAGAGTCTTCGTCGCATTTTCCTGCTCAGCCGTTCAAACGGATATAGAGGACTTACAAGATTTTATCTATGTTGGTCGAGATATCACTCTTGCCAAGCGTGCTGAACAACCTTTGGCAGCGCAGCACGCCATGACGCGGGTCTTGGCGGAGTCTAGCACTTTGAGCGTAGCCATTCCAAAAATTCTACAAGCGACTTGCGAGAGTTTAGGGTGGGCTATGGGTGAATTTTGGAGCCTAGAGCCGCAGGCAGGGGTACTGCGCTGTGTTGAAATCTGGTATCTGCCATCGATTGTAGAGACGCGAGTCACGTCTCTACAAGAATTTGAGGAGAGAACGAGACAAGTTACTTTTTCACTAGGCGTTGGAGTGCCTGGTCGCGTTTGGGCAAGTGGCGAACCGACCTGGATCGATGATGTAGTTGAAGATGCGGGTTTCTGCCGCGCTGAGATTGCGGCCAAAATAGGATTACACGGAGCTTTTAGTTTCCCGATCCAGGCGGGCGATGAGTTCCTCGGTGTCATTAACTTCTTCAGTCGTGAGAAACAGCAATCGGACATGGGTTTGCTGGAGATGATGACTGCTATTGGTAGCCAGATTGGCCAGTTCATCAAGCGCAAACAGGCAGAGGAGGAATTACAGCGTCAGCATCTGCGAACGCAACTGTTTACCGATATCACGCTCAAGATTCGTCAGTCCCTGCAAATCGAAGACATTCTCCAAACAACGGTCACGGAGGTGCAAAAAATTCTCCAGACTGACCGAGTCTTGATCTATCAGATCAGACCAAATGAGTCTGGCAGCGTCGTTACAGAGGCAGTCGTTTCTGGCTGGCCTGCTATTCGCGGACAAGAGATTACAGACCCATGTTTCCGGTATGAATACAAGCAGCAGTGTTGCCTTCAGCAGTACCGTCAAGGACGGATTGGGGCGATCGCTGACTTGGAACAGGCGGAAATCCAACCCTGTCACATGGAATTACTCCTGCAACAATTTGGAGTAAAGGCCAATTTGGTCGTGCCGATTCTGTTGAAGGAAGAACTCTGCGGGTTGCTGATTGTCCATCAGTGCGCTGGTCCGCGCCAATGGTCCAGCTTTGAAACTAACTTGCTGCGGCAAATAGCTGCCCAAGTCGGCATTGCTCTAGCTCAGGCTCAACTGCTGGAAGCAGAAACCCGGCAGCGACAAGAACTCGAAGTCGCTCGTCGTCAAGCCGAGCTAGCTTCTCAATCCAAAAGTGCTTTTTTGGCCAATATGAGTCACGAAATCCGCACGCCGATGAATGCAGTTTTAGGGATGACAGGATTGCTGTTAGAAACTCCTCTGAATTTAGAACAGCGAGATTTTGCGGAGACGATTCGCATCAGTGGAGACGCTCTTCTTAGCCTGATCAACGAAATTTTGGACCTGTCCAAACTGGAGGCGGGAGAGATGAAGCTGGAACTTTTAGAGTTTGACCTGCATACCTGTGTTGAAGAAGTGTTAGAGTTACTAGCTGCCCAGGCTCATGCCAAGGGGCTGGAAATTGCGGCTCTAGTCTATGCAGAACCCACACGCCTGCGGGGAGATGCTGGTCGGCTGCGGCAAATCCTGATGAACCTGATTGGCAACGCTATCAAATTCACTAGCGCTGGTGAGGTAGTTGTGCAAGTATGGTTAGAAGAAACTACCACCGCAATTCGTTTTTCTGTAACGGATACAGGCTTGGGCATTAGTCCCGAAGATCAACGCAAACTCTTCATGCCATTCACCCAAGCTGATGCTTCCACTACCCGCAAGTATGGCGGTACGGGTTTGGGATTGGCAATTTGCAAACAGCTAGTGACTTTGATGGGCGGCAGAATTGGCGTGGAGAGTCAGCTGGGTCAAGGCTCAAAGTTTTGGTTTGAGGTGCCCTTCGCCCCGGCAATCCAACCTGCCTCGGTGCAGCGTTACGAGCTGCTGCGTGGACGGCGGTTGCTAGTAGTGGATGACAACGCAACTAATCGCCAAGCTATCCGTCATCAAGCTAGCCGTTGGGGAATGCAAGTGGATGAGGCAGACAGTGCGGCGATCGCCCTCAAAGTCTTACAGTCATCTGCCCGGATTCCTTATGATGTTGCTCTAATTGACTTACAAATGCCTCTGACGGATGGCATAACTCTAGGAGAAATTAAGGCCAATGCAGTTATAGCTGGAGTCTCACTGGTTCTGCTCACTCCTACCAATCAAAGAGATGAAGTGCAACGGGCTTTGAGCGTCGGATTTGACGCTTACCTGGTCAAACCCGTGAAGCCATCCCGTCTCCTTGATACGCTGATAACGATACTAGGTAATCAAGAGCAGAGGACAGGCAAGGAGCAATTATCGTCGAGCGTTCAAATCTCATCGTCTCATTTGCCCAAACCCAAGCTGAGAATTCTGCTCGCTGAGGATAATTTGATCAATCAAAAGGTTGCCTTGAAGCAGCTGCACAATTTGGGCTACGAGGCCGATGTTGCCGCTAATGGTCAGGAAGTTTTGCAGCTTTTAACCAATATTCCCTACGACTTGATTTTGATGGACTGTCAAATGCCAGTGCAAGACGGTTTTGAAACAACACGCGAGATTCGGCGACGGCAACAGACCGAACCCTTGCCTACACAGCGATCGCGTTGCCCGATAGTAGTAGCCTTAACAGCCAATGCCATGAAAGAAGACCAACAACGGTGCTTAGATGCCGGGATGGATGACTATCTGAGCAAACCAGTGGCGAAGGAAAAATTAGCTGCGGTGCTAAAGCGTTGGACTTGTACAATCCTTGCACCAGAGGAGGCGATCGCTTCTCAGCAAGAACCCACCACGGATGCAACTTCTCTCATGCTTGATTGGGAACATTTACATCAGCTTTCTGAAGGCAATAGCGAGTTTGAATTGGAGCTATTGCAAATGTTTGTCGAAGATGCTCAACCTCAGTTAGAGACGTTAGCAGTGGCAATTGCTGCTAAAGACGTTCAACAGGCGATGTGGGTAGCCCACTATCTCAAAGGTGCTAGTGGCAACGTTGGCGCTACAGGCATGTATCTATCAGCTGAAAAACTTGAACAACTAGCGCGCCAGCAGCAGTTTGAAGGTGCTACAGATTTGTTAGCAAACTTAACACAATTCATCCATCGTCTTCAAGCCTTTTTAAGCTCAAGGACATAGAGAGTTGAGACTCATATAGCAGCCTGCTGTCTAATAATGATAGAACACCAATGAACTCCATTTCTCAAAATCTCTTATTGCCGAGCCATATCGAGTACCTGATACTAGACCGAAATTTGTTTGTTTTAGAGACATCCTTGGGCGTGCAGCGATTTCTGGAGTATCCTTATGATGTTACTCCAGGGTCAGACATTCGTGTCGGTTTTCCCGAACTCATAGGAGTTGAAGAGTTCCTGAATGATGTTATTGAAGGTCATCAGCGTAGTTTTGATTTAAAAAGCGTTGCTCGAAATTCAGGCAATGTATTTCCTCTATATATTGATATATACATTCAACAAAAGCTAGACAAAACAGAAAATCAACTAATTGTTTTCATCGAGGACATAACAGAGAAGAAGATTTTAGAGCAGGCATTAGTTCATCACTCAAATGAAGCCAGTCTTTTATTAAGTACCATAGCTGCTGCCAAAAAATACATTGATAAAATCGTCACATCGATAGCAGATGCTCTATTAGTAACAACAAATGGGCGAATAAAAACGATCAACGAATCTGCACAAGATCTATTTGGCTACAGTGAGGAAGAATTAATTGGTCAGCCAATTTCTCGAATTATTACTGACGACAGCTTTTTGTCTCAAGTCAGCCAGCAGACCCCCGTGTTTTATCAAGGTTTGAATAACGTAGAGGTCGTTTGTCAAAGAAAAACTGGAGAAAGAGTCTTCGTCGCATTTTCCTGCTCAGCCGTTCAAACGGATATAGAGGACTTACAAGATTTTATCTATGTTGGTCGAGATATCACTCTTGCCAAGCGTGCTGAACAACCTTTGGCAGCGCAGCACGCCATGACGCGGGTCTTGGCGGAGTCTAGCACTTTGAGCGTAGCCATTCCAAAAATTCTACAAGCGACTTGCGAGAGTTTAGGGTGGGCTATGGGTGAATTTTGGAGCCTAGAGCCGCAGGCAGGGGTACTGCGCTGTGTTGAAATCTGGTATCTGCCATCGATTGTAGAGACGCGAGTCACGTCTCTACAAGAATTTGAGGAGAGAACGAGACAAGTTACTTTTTCACTAGGCGTTGGAGTGCCTGGTCGCGTTTGGGCAAGTGGCGAACCGACCTGGATCGATGATGTAGTTGAAGATGCGGGTTTCTGCCGCGCTGAGATTGCGGCCAAAATAGGATTACACGGAGCTTTTAGTTTCCCGATCCAGGCGGGCGATGAGTTCCTCGGTGTCATTAACTTCTTCAGTCGTGAGAAACAGCAATCGGACATGGGTTTGCTGGAGATGATGACTGCTATTGGTAGCCAGATTGGCCAGTTCATCAAGCGCAAACAGGCAGAGGAGGAATTACAGCGTCAGCATCTGCGAACGCAACTGTTTACCGATATCACGCTCAAGATTCGTCAGTCCCTGCAAATCGAAGACATTCTCCAAACAACGGTCACGGAGGTGCAAAAAATTCTCCAGACTGACCGAGTCTTGATCTATCAGATCAGACCAAATGAGTCTGGCAGCGTCGTTACAGAGGCAGTCGTTTCTGGCTGGCCTGCTATTCGCGGACAAGAGATTACAGACCCATGTTTCCGGTATGAATACAAGCAGCAGTGTTGCCTTCAGCAGTACCGTCAAGGACGGATTGGGGCGATCGCTGACTTGGAACAGGCGGAAATCCAACCCTGTCACATGGAATTACTCCTGCAACAATTTGGAGTAAAGGCCAATTTGGTCGTGCCGATTCTGTTGAAGGAAGAACTCTGCGGGTTGCTGATTGTCCATCAGTGCGCTGGTCCGCGCCAATGGTCCAGCTTTGAAACTAACTTGCTGCGGCAAATAGCTGCCCAAGTCGGCATTGCTCTAGCTCAGGCTCAACTGCTGGAAGCAGAAACCCGGCAGCGACAAGAACTCGAAGTCGCTCGTCGTCAAGCCGAGCTAGCTTCTCAATCCAAAAGTGCTTTTTTGGCCAATATGAGTCACGAAATCCGCACGCCGATGAATGCAGTTTTGGGAATGACAGGATTGCTATTAGAAACACCTTTGAACCTGGAACAGCGAGATTTTGTGGAGACGATCCGCATCAGTGGCGACGCTCTTCTTAGCCTGATCAACGAGATTTTGGACCTGTCCAAACTGGAGGCGGGAGAGATGGAGTTGGAGATTTTGGAGTTTGACCTGCATACCTGTGTTGAAGAAGTGTTGGAATTACTGGCTGCCCAAGCCCATATCAAGGGTCTGGAGATTG
>CAXUIV010000277.1:1300-6636 GCA_964250875.1 uncultured bacterium | reverse complement strand
GAGCGGCTGCGGCTCTTAGAGTCAGTCGTCATTCACGCCAACGATGCGGTTCTGATCACTGAGGCTGAACCAGTAGAAGACCCAGATCCAGGAATCATCTACGCTAACGCCGCCTTTACCCGCATGACCGGCTACAGCATGGAAGAGGTTTTGCTCAAGTCGCCGCGCCTGTTACAGGGAGAGAAGACTAACCAGGCAGCGCTCGACCAGATTCACAAGGCGGTTAGAAATTGGCAGCCAACCATAGTTGAACTGCTGAATTACCGCAAAGACAGGACCGAATTCTGGGTGGAGCTAAGCATCGTACCTGTGGCTGACGAAACTGGTTGGTACACCCACTGGATCTCTATCCAGCGCGACATTACAGAACGTAAGCAGTCGGAGTTGGCGCTGCAACAAAGTGAGGCTAGACATCGCGCTCTGTTGGATGCGATTCCAGATTTAATGCTGCGGGTTTCGCATGATGGGACCTATTTAGAGTGCCACTCACCCAAAGATTTCCTCATGTTGGCACCTGTCAAGGAAAACATAGGTAGAAATGAGACTAGTGTATTACCATCAGAGTTAGCTCAGAAGCGCCAGCAATATAGAGAACAAGCTCTGGCAACGGGTGACATTCAGATATTTGATTACCAACTGCTAGTGCATGGTTGTCTTCGCTACGAAGAGGCGCGAATCGTTAAGAGTGCTGAGGATGAAGTCCTGGTAATCGTGCGCGACATTACTGCACGTAAGCAAGCTGAGCATCAAATCCAGGCATCTCTATCCGAAAAAGAAGTGTTGCTGCGAGAAATTCATCACCGTGTTAAAAATAATTTGCAGGTAATATCGAGTCTGCTGCGGCTCCAAGCCGGGTACATCAATGACCCGCAAGCTCTGGAAATGTTTCAGGCAAGTCAGGATCGCGTTCGCGTCATGGCGCTCATTCACGAGCAGCTATATCAATCAAAAGACTTGGCCAAGATCAACTTGGCTGCATACATTCATCACTTGGTCAATAATATTCGCCGGTCTTACAGCCTTGCTTCGGATCTTGTTAAATTTCAGATCAATGCGTCTGAAGTCTTCCTCAGTATCGATCAGGTTATTCCTTGTGGTTTGATTATTAACGAGTTGGTTGCCAACACTTTAAAGCATGGTTTTCCTGAGCAAGCGTCTGGAGAAGTCAACATTGATTTATATTCCTTGACTGTAGAGAAGTATTTATTGACAATTAGAGATAATGGAATTGGCCTACCAACGGATTTAGATTTGGAGGCGACTAAGTCTTTGGGCTTAAAGCTTGTTGACAGGTTGGTCCGGCAACTTCAGGGAAGTATCAAGTTTTACAATCAGGGAGGTGCAGTGTTTCAGATTGCATTTTCGCGGAATTGTTAGGACAGTCAGAGTGTGTGGTTAGGTTAGAACACTTTGAATAGCAGCTTCTAAATCTTTTTGTTCAAATGGTTTTAGAATGAAACTGGTATTTACAACTTTGGCTCGCTCTGAATTTGCCTCATTGCCGTAAGCAGTAAGGTAAATTATTGGTACATCAGAATGAACCCTAATCAGGTTTGCCGCTTCAATTCCATCTAAACTTCCCAAGAGATGAATATCCATCAGCACTAAATCTGGGCGAGTTTCTAAGGTTCTCGCAACTGCTTCATCTCCAGATTGGACAGTTGCAGCTACCGTGTACCCCAGCTGCTCCAGCCATGTTTCTAGATCTAGGGCGACGATAGTCTCATCTTCTACTACTAAAATTCTAGATCGAGCCATGGATGAGTAGTGATTCAGTGGTCTATCGGGGTCTCCAAAAGCACGACAGCAAGGCAGTCGTCTTCAAAGTACTGAAGCAACGTTATCCTACACCAAAAAAGGTAGTTAGATACTAACGGGATATGAAGTTAACCGAAATTTAAACTTCGATCAGGGCCAACGGTGTTGGATTGCCGATGTTAGACTTGGGAGGAGCTGAGTTTCTAGGCTTAAAGTTAGTCGCAATTTTAGTAAAGCTGAAGGGCAGTGTTGGTTTTTACAACCAGGATGATGCTGTATGTCAAATCTCGTTCCCCGCTGCTTGATTACAAGAGGTTATTAGACAAGTGGAACTAACAAAAATTTTGGTGGTTGAAGATGAAGGAATTGTTGCAGCCGACATAGAAAATAGCCTACTTGACCTGGGTTATGCTGTGTCTGCTATTACCAATTCTGGAGAGCGAGCAATTGAAAAAGCCAGAGAGTTGCTGCCAGATTTAGTATTAATGGATGTCATGCTGATGGGGAAGCTGGATGGCATAGATGCAGGCGAACACATTCGCACTCACTTTGACATCCCCGTAGTTTATTTGACAGCTTATTCAGATCGAGTCACACTACAGCGAGCCAAACTTACTGAACCGTTCGGCTACATTCTTAAACCATTTGAAGCCAGAGAATTAGCACCTGCTATTGAAATCGCCCTTTACCGCCATCAGCTAGAAGTTGCAATGCGTCGGGTTCTAGATAAGGAAAAAGAACTTAAAGACCTCAAGTCCTGCTTTGTTTCCACAATAGCCGATGAGTTTCGCAGTCAGCTCTCTTCGATTTCAGCTAGTACTGAATTGCTGGAGTGTGATAACAAGCTGTTAGCAGGTAGAATTAAGGCTGATGTCGAACGTCTCTACCTGTTACTGGAGAGATTAGGTTTTCTGCTGCTGTGAGCATCGTGTCTAAGTTGGCATCTAAGTTGGCAATGCCGTCTCCAGTTTAGAGAAAATCTGCTGCATCGCTTGAGTGTAAGGCAATAGCAGATGCCTTTGCCCTGGCTCCAAGCGCTTCAACAGCTCATTCACTAAGAGCTGTAGCACCTGTCTCACCAGTACCCACGTCACGTGGATAGTAGGAAAAACCATCTCACACAAGGACACCAGTTCCTGCTCTACTGCCGCCATACTCTCCTCTAACATGCACAAAAAGAGGTAGGCTTGAAACATATTTAGGTCGCGGACAGTAGAGATTCTAATACTAGGATTGCTTAAAGTTCCCCGACGGCTGCGATAGGCGGGATACCGTTCAAGCGCTTGGCTGTAGACAGTCTGAGCAATCTCCTGACTCTGGGGTAGCAGTTGCTGTACTACAGCTAGGGTTGGTGAACCTAAAGGGTGTCTGGCAGCAGCAGCGCAGATTCGCTGCCAGGGGATGCAGACCTGCTCTTCAATGAAATTAAAGTAGGGTTGAAGCGACACCTGCTCAGGGATTGTGAGTTCCTGTAGAACCAACTTGGTACTGAAGTGAAATTGCGTCGTGATAAAGCCCAGGGCACGCCTGTCTTTGGCTGCTAGGTGCTGCGTTTGAAGCTGCAATAACATGGGTTCTAGGGCGATGGCGAGCTGCTCGATTTCTGGCAGCTCTAGCGCTGGCATAACCCATTGGACAAAAACATTGCTGGAGAAGTCAACAACTATCGACCTTGCTGCCCGTAAGGCGGGTGTCGGTAGCTGCTGTTGATAGATCTCCAGCACCTTGAGATAAACTTGCCCAACAAATTGATTGAGTCGCCTCGCCTCGGCTAGATTCACAACGTTAGCAATGTAGGAAAAGAGTGTGTTTGTTTGGATCGCGGCCAACTCGCATTCGGTTTTAAGATGCTGCTTTAGCTTGGCAACTGTAGAGCCACGTCCCTCACAAGATGCAGCTTCAATCAACTGATAGATATTCAAGTTGTTATCCTGGGTAGGAAAAGCTGACAGGTTGGGTTCGTAGCGCTTTGCCCAAACCTTAACGAGGCGCTCAGTTGCGGTGCTGTTGATCAGTCTGGTGGGTTTTAGCATGGTTTTATCCTCTGAGTCGCTTGCGCTTGATAACACTGTATAACACGTATTACAATACTTTCATTATATGGAGATAAACCAATAGAATTACAAAATGAAGCAGTTTTACTAAATCTTTATGATTGCGAGACTGTATCGCAGGTAACAACGGCTAACGTGCTTCACAGTGTCCCGGCATCAGCGATCCGACGCCTGTTCAGGTAGCAGTAGGGTAAAACAACTACCTTGCCCTAATTCAGATTTGAGAGTAATGTCGCCGCCATGAAGTCGCGCTAAGTTTCTAGCCTTGGCTAGACCTAACCCTGTTCCCTGGTATTTGCGACTGAGACCACCGTCCACCTGCTGAAATGGTTGAAACAGAGTCTCCCAATCTGACTCAGCGATACCAATGCCTGTATCATTCACTGCAAACTGTATGTATCCTGAGGCTTTGTTAACTCTCAGCGTGACAGAACCTGTATCGGTAAACTTGACGGCGTTCGACACCAGATTGAGCAGAATCTGCTGCAATCTACGCTCGTCTGCGGTGCAAGTCTTTGTGTCTGGTTCAACAACCAACGATAGTTGCAAACCTTTGCCGTCTGCCTGCTCGCGTACCAGCGATAGACAAGCCTGACAGACATCCTCCACTGACACGGTTACAAGCGTTAATTCTTTTTGCCCTGCTTCAATCTTGGACAGATCGAGTAAGTCATTAATCAAATCCAACAGTTGATACCCACACTTATGGGTTTCAGCTACGTACCGCTCTTGTTTAGCGTTGAGCGGCCCAAAAACTTGCTCTAACAGAACGCTTGAAAATCCGATGATGGCAGTTAGAGGAGTCCGCAGTTCATGACTCATATTGGCAAGAAACTGAGTTTTTGCTGCGTTCGCGGCTTCCGAAAGCACTTTCTCTGCCTCCAGTTCTTGGGTGCGCTGCTTGACGAGATGCTCAAGACGCTCTTCACTCTGACGCAGAGCTTCGGTTCTCGCCAGTTCAGCACTGACTCGTCTGCCAAAAAAAGCAGCAAGCAGCGCCAGCGTCAACAAAAGCAGAACCGCAGTGCCAATGAAAACAGCCAATACTGAGTTGTCAATCACCGAGGCTTTCGACACCGCTGATTGCGCCGACCGAAAGTGGGTTGCTGCTGTGGCGATGTAGTGCATGCCGATGATCGCAGTCCCCATCACGGTGGCACTGCCTATCTTTTGCAGGTTCTCAGGTATACCTGACTGCGTGCGAGGCTGGAAAGTCAACCACAAGGCAAGAAATGAGGCACCAATCGCAGCTGCACCAGAGAGGATGCTCAGCTTTAGGTCGTATGATGCTACTGCTGCCAGTCGGAGTGCTGACATAGCTGTAAAGTGCATCCCAACAATGCCGCTGCCAATAAAAATTCCTCCAGTGGCTAACGACAACCAGCCGGGTTGCTCCTGAAAGCTGACGCTCCCCAAACCAATTCCCGACCCGACAATTGCCACAACCATTGCCAGGATGACAACTTTAAAGTCGTAAGTGACCGATATTGGCAGCAAATGGGCGAGGATAGCCGTGAAGTGCAT
>CAXUIV010000277.1:0-1200 GCA_964250875.1 uncultured bacterium | reverse complement strand
GTTAAACATGTTTTACGCCAAATTCTACAGGATTTTAACTGGGTTTAACTTCCCTATCCCGTAGGACTTGTGGCTCTAAAAGCTGTTGACATTGGATCTCACTGCCGACTACCTGTGCCATCACCTGCAACAGCTGCTTGTCCAGCAGGCGAAACTGACGGGGTGAAGGTGACTTGCTACAAAAACTGAGAACGCCATAAACGTTGTTATTAACCAGTAGGCGCATACCAAAGTAGGTCTCCATTTTGAGACTGGCATAAGCTGGGTGATGGCACCATTCAGAGGCACTGGCGTGAGGAATCCACAATGGTTCAGCCTGCTGTAATGCCTCTAGGCAATAAGTTTGTCTGAGATCGTAGATCTCACCGGCAGCCAACGAGTTATCTGGTGTCTGAACAGCAATTATTTTGAAATCGTAGCCTTCAACCTCAGCCAGAAATCCGTAGTTGAGATTAAAGTATTGGCATCCTATTGCCAGAACCTGCTGAAAGCGTTCAGTTGAGCTGAGCTGTAACTGAGTAGCGGCTTCGTACAGCACCTGAAGCACTGTCCTACTCTCACTCAGTTCCTGCTCCGCCTGCTCGCGTGCTGTTGTATCAGTGCTGATAACCAGCATTTGACCTGATGTGCCGGATTCATCCCTTTGTAGGACCCAACGTCGCTCGATGTAATTCCAGATGTCCAGCGCTAATTCACCCTCAAACTCAAGCTGCTCGACGACCTGACCCTTTTCGACGCCACCGTTAGCTCCAGCGTGTGACTCACTCGGTGGCATCATCAAGCCGACATGAACAACTGGAATGTCTTTGCCAGTCGCAACCGCCCTGTAGGTGCTAAATCTAACTGTGGCAAGGCAGTGAGAGCTAAGACGTTTAGATTGGTTAAGCATCAAACATAGTTATCCTCATATCAGGTTACGCTTAGATGCACAATGTCTGAGCAAGGGAGCAACGCCGAATAGTCTCTTACTGTAAGGAGTATCAGCCTATCTTAAAACGAACGTATAGGCACGTTTTGATTATAATGAAGCACGCTGCGACAACAATATAGTATTACCCTATTTTGCTCTAATGTTGCAACGAGGAAACTTCTTTCGCCGTTGGCACAAATACAGCAATCCTAAATTCTTTGCGATCGATTTCTAGGCAGAGACGTTGCACATAACGTCTAGCCTATAACTACTACAAACATCAATTAGCT
>CAXUIV010000276.1:1932-6651 GCA_964250875.1 uncultured bacterium | reverse complement strand
AGAAGCAAAAGAGCGCCCATTGACATGAGAATCCTCAAAATTCAGACGTTACGCGGCCCCAACTACTGGAGCATTCGACGCCATAAGCTCATCGTCATGCGGCTTGACCTAGAAGAACTGGCTGAGAAGCCATCGAATCAAATTCCAGGCTTCTACGAAGGTTTAGTGAAAGTGCTGCCAAGTCTGGAGGGCCACTTCTGCTCCCCCGGTTGCCGGGGCGGTTTCTTGATGCGGGTACGGGAAGGCACCATGATCGGACATATTGCCGAACATGTGGCCCTAGAGCTTCAAGAACTGGCTGGGATGCCGACAGGCTTCGGTCGTACCCGTGAGACAGCCACTCCTGGGGTCTATCAGGTGGTGTTGGAGTACATGGACGAGCAGTCGGGTCGCTATGCAGCGAGGGCGGCAGTGCGTTTGTGCCAAAGCATTGTGACTCATGGCCACTATCCTCAAGAAGAGTTAGCGCAAGACCTGCAAGACTTGAGAAACCTTCACCGAGATGCGTCTTTAGGGCCTAGCACGGAAGCAATTGTCAAAGAAGCGGAAGCCAAAGGAATTCCCTGGATGGCTCTGAGCGCTCGATTCCTCATTCAGCTGGGTTATGGCTGTACCCAAAGACGGATTCAGGCAACAATGAGCGATCGCACTGGAATCCTAGGTGTGGAATTGGCCTGTGACAAAGAGGGCACTAAGCGCATCCTAGGGGAATCTGGAGTACCAGTCCCACGCGGCACAGTCATTAATTACTTTGATGATTTGGAAGCAGCCATTCAACAAGTCGGCGGTTATCCCATAGTCATCAAACCCCTTGACGGCAATCATGGACGGGGGATCACTGTAGACATCAGAACGAAAGAAGAGGCAGCGCCAGCCTACGATGCCGCCAAAGAAATTTCCCAGTCGGTTATCGTCGAGCGCTATTATGCTGGTCGCGATCATCGGGTATTGGTCGTGGATTCTAAAGTGGTAGCAGTCGCCGAACGGGTGCCTGCCCATGTGATTGGTGACGGCACATCCACGATCGAGCAGTTGATTGATCTCACCAACCAAGACCCCAATCGCGGTGAGGGACACGACAAAGTTCTGACCCGCATTGAGGTTGATCGCAACAGCTGGCAGCTACTGGAACGGCAAGGCTATACCCTTGACACTGTTCTGGCCAAGAGCGAAGTTTGTTATTTGAGAGCAACCGCCAATCTGAGTACTGGTGGAATTGCTGTGGACCGGACAGACGATATTCATCCCGAAAACGTCTGGCTAGCACAACGGGTGGCCAAGATTATCGGCCTCGACATTGCTGGAATCGACGTCGTTACACCGGACATCAGCCGCCCTTTACGAGAGGTAGACGGTGTGATCGTGGAAGTCAACGCCGCTCCCGGTTTCCGGATGCATGTCTGCCCTAGCGTTGGCATTCCTCGTAATGTGGCAGAGCCAGTGCTGGATATGCTGTTCCCGTCAGGGACACCGAGCCGCATTCCCATCGTTGCGATTACTGGCACCAACGGCAAAACTACCACTACGCGCCTATTAGCGCACATTTTTAAACAAACTGGTCGCACTGTCGGCTACACCACCACAGATGGCACCTATATCGGCGATTATGTCGTGGAAAAAGGAGACAACACTGGTCCCCAGAGTGCCCAACTGATCTTGCGAGATCCAACAGTCGAAGTAGCAGTGCTAGAAGCAGCTCGCGGTGGAATTCTGCGGTCTGGGCTGGGGTTCGATGCCAGTGATGTAGGGGTGGTGCTGAATGTCGCGGCAGACCACCTGGGGATCGGTGATATCGATACCATAGACCAATTAGCCCGACTCAAGAGCGTAGTGGCAGAGGCCGTTTTGCCCAACGGCTATGCGGTACTTAATGCCGATGACCAGCGGGTGGCAGCGATGGCGAAGAGTACAAAAGCCCAGGTTGCTTACTTCACCATGAATCCAGAGAGTGAGGTGGTATGTCACCATACTCAGCAGGGCGGTCTAGCCGCAGTCTATGAGAATGGCTACCTATCAATTTTGAAAGGTGATTGGACTCTTCGGATTGAGAAAGCTGTTAATGTCCCCCTCACAATGGAGGGACGCGCACCGTTTATGATTGCCAATGCGTTGGCTGCCAGTTTAGCAGCCTTTGCTCAAGGGGTGCCGATTGAGGAAATTCGTACTGGATTGAACACCTTCCGAGCCTCGGTGAGTCAGACGCCGGGACGGATGAATCTATTCAAGCTGACTCACTACCACGTTTTGGTAGATTATGCTCACAATGCTGCTAGCTACGAGGCTCTAGGCGGGTTTGTCCGCAACTGGCCGGGAGAGCGGATTGGTGTCATCGGGGGACCAGGCGATCGCCGCGACGAAGACTTCATTACGCTCGGTAAACTTTCTGCCGAAATTTTTGACCGCATTATCATCAAGGAAGATGACGATACGCGGGGTCGTCCACGCGGTCAAGCAGCCAAGTTGATTACGGAGGGAGTCGTTCAAGCTAAGCCAGATCGTTCCCATGAAACAATCATTGATGAAACACAAGCCATTAACACGGCTCTAGATAGTGCTTCTAGTGGCAGTCTGGTGGTATTTTTGCCCGAAAGCGTCAGCCGTGCCCTTAGTCTAATTAAGGCACGTCACCCATTAGATGAGGCTGGACCCGTAGAATCGACTGGCGCAGTTGAATCCCACGTTGGCGTTCAGTCCTCTGTAGCTAACCAGCTTTGACAATTTTTATTCCTGGTCTTGCTCAGCGCTGGAGGCATCTTCCTGCTTCAATCCATCCTTAAAGCTCCGCAGGGTTTTGCCCAAAGCGTTACCCAGTTCGGGGATTTTCTTTGGACCAAAAATCAAGACTGCCGCGATCGCAATCACACCCACCTCAGGCCATCCTAAACCAAACATATAGCTTTCCCGTAAATCGTCTCTTCTCAACTATAGACAGGAGGCAGGGTTATTGCTGGAGACGATAAGATACTGCGCATTTAAGCTGTAGCATCTCTTGTTTAGATTTCCGTTGTCTGTGTTCAGTTGTCAGTTGTAAAATCCCTGTGTAGCAGCAGTTTTAGCTACGGACAGCGGACTACAGATCATGGTCAGCCTTTGCAAGAATGCAGCTCAAATGCGCGGTTGGATTGTTTAACCTAATCTCTATGCCTTCTAAACTATGGCCATACATAACTCCTGGCATCCCTGACGAGCTATTCGAGCGCTTACCGGGTATTCCTTTGAGTAAAAGAGAAGTTCGGCTGCTGTTGATAACCCACCTACGGCTTTTGCCCGACTCGATTCTGTGGGACATTGGTGCAGGCACGGGTACAATTCCGGTGGAAATTGGGCTGCTGTGCCCTAAAGGCAGAATCATTGCCGTGGAGCGGGATGAGGAGGTAGCAAACCTCATCCGCCGCAATTGCGCTCGCTTTGACGTTTGCAATGTCGAAGTTGTTGAAGGTAGCGCTCCAGAGTGTCTGAAAGACATTCCCTATCCCCCCCACCGAGTTTGTATCGAGGGAGGACGCCCGATCAAAGCTATTCTCAAGGAGGTCTGGCGCTACTTGCCAACTGGAGGCAGAGTTGTTGCTACGGCAGGTAATCTTGAGAGTCTCTATGCTATATCTCAGAGCTTTGCTGAACTGCAAGCTCGCAACATAGAAGTTGTCCAATCCGCCGTCAACCGTTTAGAAACAAGGGGCACTCAACAAACCTTTGCTGCTGTCAGTCCCATTTTTATCCTCAGTGGTGAGAAGCTAGACTAAATCTCTTCGATTTTGGATTCAATCTAAAATCTAAGTTGCCTGTTGGCGGGCGCAAACGCTCGACCCAAAATTCAAAATCGTCCTATGCCTTGGTCTCGGATTGTTAGTGGAATTGTAGCGATCGCCCTCGCTCTAGGAGTCAGCTTTTTGGGGGGGTGGTACTTCACGCTGCTGTTTGCGATTATTGTTTATCTGGGTCAGCTCGAATACTTTCAACTCGTTCGAGCCAAGGGGATCGCACCTGCGGCTAAAACCACCTTGGCAGTCAGTCAAGCTCTACTCATCATTGCTACAGTCTCTTCGACCTTAGCTGATGCTGTCATGCCGGTAGCTGGAACGTTTATTTGTTTTTACCTGCTATTCCAGCCGAAGTTAGCCACGATTGCCGATATCTCCACCTCGATTTTGGGACTATTCTATGGCGGCTATTTGCCTAGCTACTGGGTACGGTTGCGCTCGATTGACAGCGCTTCCGTTAGCAACTTACCTTTGGGGGGCTACTGGCCAGATTGGACGAACCTGATACGGACGCAGCATTCTTCGTCCCTCCCACAGGGTCTAACGGCTACGCTACTTGCTTTCCTCTGTATCTGGGCAGCTGATATCGGAGCCTACATTATCGGCAAAGTTTTCGGTCGGACGCGCCTTTCCAACATCAGTCCCAAGAAGACGGTAGAAGGAGCGATCTTCGGCGTAACTGCAAGCGTAGCCATAGCTGTAGTTGGGTCCTGGTATCTGCACTGGCATGGTTGGCCACTGACTGGGTTGGCATTGGGTCTACTGATTGGTATTGCTAGTCTATTGGGTGACCTAACGGAGTCAATGATGAAGCGTGATGCTGGAGTCAAGGATTCAGGGCAATTAATTCCTGGTCATGGCGGCATCTTAGACCGAGCTGATAGCTACGTCTTTACTGCTCCTCTGGTTTACTATTTCGTGACTCTACTTTTGCCGCTGCTACCTAAGAATTAAAAAT
>CAXUIV010000276.1:0-1832 GCA_964250875.1 uncultured bacterium | reverse complement strand
GTCATCAGCATACCACTCAGAGTCAGATGACCACTATCAAGGCCAATCTTATGCCAGCTGACTGGGACATCCATAGGACTGCTAACTGGCAGTAAGATCGAGAGTAAATCCGTTAAAGCAGTAGATAACAGAGGAGCTGAGAGAGAAGCATTGAGGTCTGACTCTCGTAACAAAAGTTCAATATTGACCGACACTGGTTCTAGCAGTCGCAGTGGTTGCCCCCTAAGGATCGCTCCTATGTTGATCCGAATACTTTTTCCGACCAGCTGAATTTGTGAGAGACGGAGTTCTTGGTAGACAGCTTGGTAAGCTGAGACCGCTACACTGGGAATGTGACCTGTAAGAATTTGTCGATCACTTCCCGAAATCTCAACCGTCAGGTCAGACGCCTGCTGCACTTGTGAACGCAGCCACAGCCGTACTGCTGGAGACAGCACTCTGGTGATCATCCGGCTCTGTTTTGTTGGACTCACGGGTTCGGGAGTTTGCTCTGGCGTTGCGCCTTGCTCTAGATTATCGGTTTTCAAGTGTCAGCCATCCAAAGTTAATAATCGAATGAAGCATTTAACTTAGTCATATATCTTCATGTAATATTTGTACATATCAATCTGGGACATCGCCAAGGTTTCGTCTCGTTTCAACTGATTAGATGGTTTACTTATGGAGGAGCGGCTACAAAAAATTCTCTCTCAATGGGGGGTAGCCTCACGTCGTCAAGCAGAAGTGATGATTCTAAACGGGCGTGTTCGGCTAAATGGCAAGCTGGGGACATTGGGTCAGAAAGCTGATCCAGAAGACGATCAGATAGAAGTTGATGGCAGGCTGATCCAACCGCTTGCTCGCCCAGATCTGGTCTACTTTCTGCTGTATAAACCAGCTGGGGTCGTTTCTACTTGCTATGATCCACAAGGACGTCCCACCGTTATGGACTTACTGCCATCGTTACAAGAAGGTCAGGGAGTTCACCCTGTTGGCCGTTTGGATGTAGATTCTACAGGAGCCTTACTGCTCACAAACGATGGAGATCTAACATTTAGCCTTACCCATCCTCGCCACGGCATTCCTAAAACTTATCAGGTTTGGGTAAAATCTTCTCCATCCGAGTCAGTTCTACAACGATGGCGTCAGGGTATCGTTCTAGAGGGTAGACAAACACAACCGGCTAAGGTCCGCGTCATCGAGCGGGGCACCTCCCAAACCTGTTTGGAAATCATTATGAAGGAAGGGAGAAATCGTCAGATCCGCCGGGTTGCCCTGATTTTGGGGCACCCTGTAATTAAACTACACCGCACTGCCATTGGCCCAATTCAGCTACAACTGCCAGGAGAGCGACTGTCACCCCGTGATTACCGTCCTCTTAAAGATTTTGAACTTCGCTTTTTGCACCAGTATCAACAGCACATTTATTGAACCATCTGCCGTCAAGGAGCGCAATATATTATGAAGTTGCGTATAAAAGACAATAAGCGTGAATTTATGCGTCCTCTTGAGCAACGACAAGCAGAAAAGCTAGCAGAAATAGGGTCTTGTCTCTATCAAATGCGCATTCAACAATCCACTTCGTTGGAGGAAGTGGCGGCAAAAACACGGATTCAGCGGCGTCAGCTTCAGGCAATTGAGGAAGCGCAGCTAGATGAACTGCCGGAGCCAGTCTACATTCAAAGTTTTATCAAACAATACGGAGACGCGCTGGGTCTAGATGGAGCAGATTTATCCAGTTCCTTTCCCAGTGGTAGCCAAAGAGTCACGAGGGCTTCTTGGAAGCGCTGGCCTGTAGCTCAGCTACGACCAATTCATCTCTACTTGCTCTACGTGTTTCTGATTGTTTCCTC
>CAXUIV010000275.1:0-6653 GCA_964250875.1 uncultured bacterium | reverse complement strand
CTACAGTCAGTTTTAACCCTTCCTGTAGGGGAATAGTCGGCTGCCAGTTCAGCCAAGTTTTTGCTCGTGTGATGTCCGGGCGACGGCGGCGCGGATCGTCTTGAGGTAGGGGGTGAAACTTAATTTCCGTTTGGGGATTCACCAGTTTTTGCACTGCCTGCGCTAGCTCCAAAATGGTGTACTCATCTGGATTGCCCAGGTTGACCGGGCCAATTTGATCGCCATTCATTAACCGCATCAAACCTTCCACAAGGTCAGAGACGTAGCAGAAGCTACGGGTTTGGGAACCGTCCCCATAAACGGTCAACGGCAGATCCCGCAGCGCTTGCACTACCAAGTTGCTGACGACTCGACCGTCGTTTTCTAGCATGCGTGGCCCATAGGTGTTGAAGATGCGGGCTACCCGAATTTCCACATCATTTTGCCGGTGGTAATCAAACGACAGCGTTTCTGCAATCCGCTTACCTTCGTCGTAGCAGGAGCGGATGCCAATTGGATTGACATTACCTCGGTAGTCTTCCGTCTGCGGGTGTACCTCTGGATCACCATAAACTTCTGAGGTTGAAGCCAATAGGAAGCGAGCTTTGACTCGCTTTGCTAGTCCCAGCATGTTCAATGTGCCCATCACGCTGGTTTTCACAGTCTTGACTGGGTTGTACTGATAGTGGACTGGAGAAGCCGGACAAGCCAGGTGGTAGATTTGGTCCACTTCTAACCGAATCGGTTCGGTGATATCGTGGCGGATCAGCTCGAAGTAAGGGTGATCCAACCACCTCAGGAGGTTGCGCTTGTGACCTGTGTAGAAGTTATCTAAGCAAATCACCTCGTGCCCATCAATCATCAGTCGGTCAATAAGATGGGAACCAACAAAGCCAGCTCCACCCGTCACCAAAATTCTCATAGTTTGCAGTTGAGTTAAAGGTCTTTCGTTTCAGTGATCGCGCTTGTGTTTAAAGTAACTCTGCCTAAGGATTTGTGGTAGAGCAACAATACAGAAACTGCTACAACTCGCATCCATAAATCAATGTCGTCAATCCTTCTACAGGCGTAACCTGCTACATTTCTAACCGATTGTTTTGCAAAGCGCAGCTGCAAATTAACAGAGATTACCTAGAAAACCCCACTTTTGAGTTTGAGGTTAACCGAATCTTTAACAAAGGGCCGCAAAAATTGCGATCTATTAAGAAGGGGACCACAAGTGTAGTCCCCTTTTTGATGGGTTATATTGCAATTTATCCGAATCGGAGCGGCGGGATTCGAACCCACGACCTCCACTACCCCAAAGTGGCGCGCTACCAAGCTGCGCTACGCCCCGACGTGACTTCTTATATTAACATGCGTTTGCTAGAGTTAGTAGAAGTTTAGAAAACCTTGAGCATTTGAGCGGCTTGGATCAGACCCGGAACTGCCAATGCTGTCCAACTTACCTCTGCTCGACGGCCTGTATTGAGGATTAAGCGCAAACCGAAAGCGAGAGGATAGCCTTCAACCTCCATCCAGAGTAAACTGCTTTCCGATTCGCAAGAAATTTTCTCCTCATCCATCAATTCGCTGGCCATTCCGCTCATGGTTTCAGCCAACTGCCCCACCAGCCGACAAAAATCATTCAACTCAGCTTCAGATAGCTCAAGCGCCCAGTCATCTCCGCCCACTAAACCTTTAAATTCAGCAGCGCTGGGATCCCAGCCGATGCGCCAACCTGCCCCACTTTTAATCATCAAGGCATTAGGAGTTTGGCGTCACCAGGGTGAGGCAGAGGTGCAGCAGTGGCGGCTGGATTTGGTGTGGTAGAGGGGGGGGAGGCATCAGAGGCGGAATTGGGTGCTGATTCGTTAAAAATGTCTACTAGGACTTCGACTAGAGCATCCCTTTGGACGCGATTCAGCTTACCGATGGCAGCGCGATCGCCGTCTATAGGATTTTGTCTCAAGGTATCATTTCCTGGATATATTCCCTCCTCCATGACCTCATTTGCACCCAAGTAGTCAGCTAGGGTTAGCTTCCAATCCAGACGGTAGTTCGGGGGACGTCCTTTTATATAAATGTGGTACTTAACTAAACGACCGACAAGCGTGTTGTTCCGCTCAACCTTGCGTGTATCCTTGCTGATGTACTGGTTTTCCAGAGGTAAATTCGGCAACTGCTGATAGACTTGCTGCCAAACATCGCTGGGTCTGACCAGTTGGGCGATCGCTGGCTGGGTGCTGAATAGATTTGGTTGAGATGATTTGACTGCTAGGGCTAGAAGCGTCACTGCTACAGCCAAGGTTGCCATGAGAAATCTTAAGATTCGCTTGCGTCTACTCACAGTCTCTCCAATCCTAAAACACTTGTAGAGACGTTGCATGCAACGTCTCTACCTTACAGGCAACTCCGAATGTTTTTCTATTCACCAATGATTTCCGGCTGGGTTAACTCATCGGACATCTCAATAATCGCTCGAATAACCGGCTTCATCGTCGGGTCATCCATACTGTCAAAGTCTTCGTACCGGCGACGTTTAGCCCGATTTGCGACCTGAACCGTAATGCGGTAACGATTCGATGCTGCCCCGATCAGTTCCTCTGCACGGTGCATGATTTGAGTTTGGCTGGTCTCAAACTTAGAACGCTTTAGCATAAAGTTTGGTGTTTGGGTTTGGTTTCTAGTTTAGTTGAAAATTACGGAGTGCGGGGTTGAGAATAACTCCAAACTCCGAACTCCAAACTCCTCACCTCTTCCTTAGAGCAGATTGTGTAGGTGTTTGGCGTTATGTTATCTGTTTACGAGATTACATAGCATAAAATTCGAGAGAGATCGGGAGATTTCATGGCTGACCTTGTTGAGACTGCTATCAATGCCGGAACTTTCAGTACCCTAGTGAAGGTGATCGAAGCCACCGAGCTGGTAGATTTCTTAAAGAGTCCTGGGCCATACACAGTCTTTGCCCCCACTGATGAGGCGTTTACTCAACTGCCAGCCGGAACATTAGATTCACTACTCGATGACCTTCATAAACTGAAGCGAGTTGTCACTTATCATGTTGCCTTTGGGGATGTCAGAGCTGAGGACTTGAGACAGATTGAGGAGGCAGAAACTGTCGAGGGGTCAGTTGTCGCAATTGATTCATCTAACGGTATTAAAGTCAATGATGCCAAGGTTATAAAAACTGACATCCTCACAGATAATGGCGTTATTCATGTTATTGATGCTGTGTTGCTGCCGACAATGGCAATGGCTGAGTGAAGCAAATAAGTTAGCGATTCATACCTCTTAGCCTTCACAATGAAGAAATCTCTAAACATAAGGTAAAACTCATGCCTGACATTGTAGATACTGCAATCAACGCGGGTTCTTTTAATACCCTGGTGACAGCTATTACGACAGCTGGTCTTGATACCGCTCTGAAAGGCCCTGGCCCGTTTACCGTTTTCGCGCCAACTGATGAGGCATTCTCTAAACTGCAATCGGGAACTGTCGAATCACTGTTAGAGGATATACCGCTGCTCAGAAAAATACTGGAGTACCATGTGGTTTCTGGCAAGGTCACTTCAGCCGATGTGGCCAAGCTCAAGTCAGCAGACACCGTAGAGGGTACAGCTCTCAAAATTGATGCCTCTAATGGCGTTAAGGTAAACGACGCCACGGTGGTGACACCGGATGTGGAAGCAGACAACGGTATAATCCACGTCATTGACACAGTGCTGATTCCCTCAGATGCCGATAGTCAGTGAAGAGGTGAAGAGTGCGGAGTAAGAAATAGTTTTGAATGATGAGTTTTGAGTCTTGAATTAAAGATTTTTTAACTTCTTGGACTCAAAACTCAAAATTCAAAACTCAGAATTATTCTTACTTAACGATTCCCGTCACCTAACCCTGGACCAAGGATACATCCACTGCGAGGAGCAAGGCCCAAAGTTAGCTGGCTAACGCCTTCAGCAGCCCATGAGAACTCAGCTTGACCGTACAGCAATTGGCTGGGCTGGGACTTGAGACTCGCTGCGTCGATACTTGCGTTGGCGGTTGCTGTTCCGACGTTGACGGCTACGATTATTTCTTCTGCTCCTGTTCGAGCGAAGGCGTAAACTGTCCCCTCAGCAAATAGAACTTGGTAAGTGCCAGTGCGGAGGGCAGGGTAAGCTTGACGTAAAGCAATGAGCTGACGGTGGTAGATCAGTGTGTCCCGCTCCCACTTGGCTTCAAGTGGAAAGCCACGGCGAGAGTCTGGGTCGATCGCACCTGGTAAACCAACTTCATCTCCATAGTAGATACTGGGCGCACCAGGAAAGGTTAACAGCAATAGCGTTGCTAGCTCGACGCTAGCGCGATCGCCACCGGCAATTGTCAGCAGTCGCGCTGTGTCGTGGCTAGCCAGTAGATTCAGTTGAGTCAGTTGAATTTCCCAAGGATAAAGCTCTAGCAGTTCCTGGATTTTATCGCCATATTCCTTCGCAAATAGGGGTGGGTAGGGCTGATAGGAACGGTCCTGCACTTGCTCCATAACGACGCGATCGCCTGCGGTAAAGGCAATAGTAGGGGCGGCAAACAGGTAATTCATCACCCCGTCGAACTGGGTTCCATCCAGCCACTCCCGCGAATCACCCCAAACCTCGCCAACAATGTAAGCTTCAGGATTGATCGCTTTGACGCGATCGCGAAACTCCTGCCAGAATCCAGGCGTCTTAATCTCAAAGGGGACATCTAATCGCCAACCGTCGATGCCGAATTTAATCCAGTATTCGGCAATCTCCATGATGTATTCCCGTACTTCAGGATTGTCATGGTTAAACTCTGGCAGTGCCCGATTTCCACCCCACCCAGCATAGTTAGCGGGAAATTCACCGTTGTAAGGAGACAGGGGCCAGCCATCAATCTTAAACCAATCTACCCAAGGAGAATAGGGACCATTTTCCAAAACGTCGTGGAAAAAGAAAAAGCCGCGACTAGAGTGATTGAACACTCCATCCAGAACGACTTTGATGTTCCGTTTGTGGGCTGCCTCTAGCAACTCCTTAAAAGCCCCATTTCCCCCTAACATCGGATCGACTAGGTAGTAGTCGTGAGTGTGATAGCGATGGTTACTGGCTGACTGAAAGATCGGGGTGAAGTATATGGCGTTAACCCCCAAATCCTGCAAGTAGTCTAGCTGTTCCAGTACGCCCCACAAATCGCCACCCTTGTAACCTTGCAGCGTCGGCATGTCATCCCAAGCTTCCCAGGATGCAGACTTTAAAAGCCGCTTGCGCGGTTGTTGGCTCCTAGCAAAACGGTCTGGAAAAATCTGATAGAAAACAGCGTGCTTAACCCAGTCTGGAGTTTGAATCTGCATGAATGACTCCTCAATCCTTCATACTAAGTTACAGACACTCCTGGTTTTGTGGTTCAAACTTCTGGTAGAGAAGAGTAAGCACCCACTACTCACAGCCACTTATCGCTCATGGTGTAACACTATTTTGCTTTACACGCGCAAGCTTTGAATTAATCTAGTTGTACGCTCTCATTTTATTGAGTTGAACAGTGTACTTGAAGTCTCAAAACACAATCGCATTGGTTAAACCGTCTTCCCAGAACCAGACTTCAGGAATACCCAATGCCTGATACCACGGTTCCGGTTTCAGTATGCAACCCGTGCATTAAGGTGACGGATTTTCGGGACTTTTGAGATCCTTACACCCGATTAAACTGTTCACGGTGAACGTTAGCATACCCTTTCCGAAAGAGCCGATACCACTCCAATTTGTCTGGAACGTGCTATCCCTCCAATGACTTCTAAACAACTGAGCTTGCTTGGCGTTCTGGCGCTGATATAGGTTGGGGTTTTGAGTTGCCTTCACGATTCACAAACTCCTCAAACAGTTCAAAAAAGGTGTCAAGAGCCTTTTGCTCGTCCTCTGAGAAGAATAGGATGATACTTGCCCAAGACTGACTTGTCTGAATATCGAACCTCTGCCGTATCCATGCAGGAAATTGCTTGAAGTCATCTTCCTCCAATGTTGCCTTCGCATCTGATTCGTATTTAGCAACATTGTATCCAGATAAAAATGCCTGTAGACATAAAATCGAGTGCCTGCCCAGATACATGGCAGGAGCTTTCTTGATTTTTCTAATCAGCATGTAGAGATCGTGCATATCTGACCCTCAAATTAAAAGTTTTCTTCTGTAAGATGAAAACTGCCACGTCCAAGTTCTACTGTAGGAGAGGTAAAGTTTTGTAGCCACTCTTCCCGGAGAACACCGTTATGTTCAATGTTATCAAACACTAGTTCCTGCCCGTCAATGGTAATAGCAATTCCCTCATGATGACCGTTCGTAGCAATTTGCTGTTCGCGTCGCATATCGTAAATCACTGACCAAGGGAGATCCTGAAACTCCAAATCTACTCTGATGCGCTTTCCAGGTATTGCCTTAGCAGTCAAAAATTCTTTGATCGCTAAAGCACACTCCACGCATTGAAACACCCATAACAACTAGCAACTTCCGTAACCTGTTGACGAATCTCTGAGTCTCTATCCGTACTTGAACCTCATCCACTACTCACCAGAATTTTAACTTGTTCGAGCTTGAGTTTTTGGCGGATTTTGGTGAAGTTAGTCGCGATCGCCTATTCAAGCAACGTGAATTTTGGGTTTTGGATAGTCTAAAGCCGAACTCCGGCGATCGTCGCGATCATAACC
>CAXUIV010000274.1:0-6668 GCA_964250875.1 uncultured bacterium | reverse complement strand
ACGACTCATAATCTAGCTACATTATGGAACCCGCAACAGTTCTTAGCATTTCTGTCGGTGCAATCGTGATTGCAATCACTGGTCTAGCGATTTACACATCTTTTGGCCCTCCCGCTAAGGAGTTGAGCGATCCGTTTGAAGATCACGAAGACTAGGTTGAAGTGCTGAGTGCAGAGGAATAAGTCAGTTTTTTTATCAATACGCCTCGTGGGTGTAGTCGCTTAGCGATCAGCACTCAGCAACCGTTGGGCAGTTGCCAGTTGCAAAATTGGCTACTTTCCCAAGCTACTTTTTGTAAACGGTAGCGGCGGAAAACGTCCTAAAATCAAGGATTAGGAGGTGAACACCATCTAGTACGTGACGGGTGATGCTAACCTTTACACAACCATTTAGAATAGTGACACAAATGCTGCCCCATACCTTGGCAAAGTTTCTTAGATTCAATACATCAATCTAAACTTAAAACCAGGTAAAAGCAGCAGATGTTTAATCTACCTAAGAATTTCCAACTTAAAACACATGCTTTGACCTCCAGCACAGCTAGCCTGTCAAGGCATCAAAGATTCAACGAATTGAAAGGTGAGGCAACTGTGAATATGGTTATCCAACCAGGAACTACTGGGTACGTTCGCTTTCAGGGGTCTTGGTGGCCAGCGCGGTGTGAGCAACAGATCACCATCACTCCAGGCGAGGTGGTTAATGTGGTTGGACACGAAAATATAACGCTGCTGGTCGAGCCAGTTCAGTGGATTGAGTCCGACCGCCAAATAGAACAAATGATTGCATAAACCTACTTGGCTATGACTACTTGGCTATCAGCTGTTTAACTGTTAATAGCAACTCTTTTGGTTGAAACGGCTTGGAGATATATGCATCAGCGCCTTGCTTTAAAGCCCAGTAGCGATCATAATCTTCGCCTTTTGCAGAACACATAAGAACTGGTAGATTTCTAGTTTTGGAGTTACCTCTAAGGTAACGACAAAACTCGTAGCCGTTCATCTTAGGCATCACAATGTCCAGCACTATTAAATCCGGGTGAGAAGTCTGTAGCATTTTCAATGCCTCTACTCCGTTGCTGGCTACAGTGACAGCTAGGCCACTCTCTCGCAGAAGACAAGTGATGACCTGCCGTTGTGCAATACTATCTTCCACCAGTAATACTGTGCCCATTTTGAAAGCGCGATTCTCGCTTCTTCAGTCTTAGTCTCTTAAATATTCGCTATTTCGATGCAGATCGGGTTGAGAAACAGTGAACTGGTCATGAAGTTTCTGTAAATAGTGATGCTCTACATCTCGGCGACATTATTTGCTTTCACTTGCTGGAGTAGGGCGCTCTGTTCTGTATAACGGCTCAAGTTCGGCTCAGATTAATCTGCTGTTCTCATAATCTATTCTAGGTTCATCTACTGGAAAGCGAGCCAAGGCGGAACAGCAGTCAGCCTGAGAGCTATCTATGCTACTACGCAAGCAAATGAAGCAAAATGAGAAAATCGTAAATCTCCTTTACAGTTCGAGAGTTCCGTTAAGAAATGTTGTGTTTACGTGTGTCTGTTGTTAACGTATGCAGAGCAGACCAAATGCAGAGTATTACTACTCTAAGGAGGCTCTATGTTACTTCCCTTACTGGCAGCCGTTGCCCTACTAATCGGTTTCCTCTCATTCACTACCATCGTCACTGCCCGAATAGTTCAATCGAAGAGACATGTCCAGCCATCTCTTCCCAATCAGCAGGTGTCACTCTGGTCGCTCGTCTTGTTCCTCTTCTTCCCTTGGAGCAGCACAGGAAATAACGCTCCTCTGTAGGCAAAAGGTAACTTTGCTAACACCTAAACAGCAGGCAATTGCGCTATACATAGAATGTAGTAAAAATTTACAAAACTTTATGACCTGCCTAACCTGCAAACACCGTCAGACCAAAGCTTGCCCCTTACAGAAGAAAAGCCTGTTTGTTCCTGAGACAAAGGACGTCATCGTTAAGGGTTTTTGTGGTCACTGGGCATCTTCAAGCCGCCTTTGACAACAGTTGCTTAGATTATTCATCTTTTACAGCACCTTGAGTTGCTAGCTCCAATTCCCCAGCAATGTATAGGTGGAACAACGCTATGGTTAGCTCGTTAGCTTAGCAAATAACTCTGCCTCCATGAAAGTACCAGCATATGGTCAAAGGTTAGACCAATCTAGGACAGCGATTCAAAAATCTATGGATTATGAGTTCTGAGCTGTGAATATAACTCAAAACTTGGTCACTACTAGCACTCCCATCATCCCTCCAGCAATGGGATAGTGGGTGGCGATGGAAAACCCAGCTTGAACGGCTAACTCAACCTGCTTTTCTCCTATCGGAAATCGGTTTAGGCTGGGACTGATGTAAGCATACTCTTCCGTTAAACCTAGCCACTGTGCAGCTGGCACTACGATATGGTCTAGATACCACTGCTGAAAATCTCTGCTGAAAGGATTGCTGGAGCGGTGAAAGTCTAAGATTGCAGCTTTAGCACCGGGTTTAAGAACGCGGTGTAATTCTTTAAGGCTGCGGGGAATATCAGTGACATTCCGGAGTCCATATCCCATCGTGGCAGCGTCAAAATGGTCATCGTCAAAAGGCAAATCTAATACATCTGCCTCGATCCATCTGATAGAGGGTTGGAGACACTGGCGTTGCCCTCGCTCCTTGGCGATCGCCAACTGGGCTGGGGAAAAGTCCACCCCGTATACATGACCAGTTGCTCCCGTCTGCCGGCTCAGCAGCAAAGCCAAATCACCGCTGCCACAGCACAGATCTAGGCAGGTGTCCCCAGGACTAGCATCACTCCACCTCACGGTCATTCGCTTCCAAATCCGATGCTGTCCTAAACTCAACCAATCATTTAGCTGATCATAGACTGGGGCAATGCGATCAAAGATATCGCGGACTTGAGGAGAAGTCATGACTGTGCATCTGAGCGATCGCAACGGGCACAAGTTAAAGCCATCGCCACCAGCTGAGCCGATAGATGAATCAACCGTAGCTCGTCTTCTCGCAGAGCGCAGGGCTGCTGCCACTGGAGAGATAATACCGCCGACACTTGCTCATGGTAGGTGATTGGAATAACCAAATGTGCTTGAACGCCAGTGTCCGGGTAGTGGGCAACATTTGCAAGTTTTGAGTCCCCTGGTATATTTACTGATACCTGCATGCGTTGACTGGTGATCGCATCAGCTGCTAGCGGGTCTTGAGCTAGCCAGTTTGGCACCGCACCTTCTTCAGCACTGTAGGAACCTTGAGCTTTGACTAGAGTGTTCCCCTCAACTAATTGCAGGATGCATCCGTCTGCCTCAAAACTCTCTCCGAAAGCCTTAGCAATGGGTTCTAGGCAATCCTCTTGATTGGTAGAATCTTGAGCAATTTGAACCAGGTTGGCAAGCAGCGCCGTCTGAGCATGAGACCGCTGCAATTCCTCCGTCCGCTGCTTCAGCAGGTCGTAAGTCTCCGCTGCCCGCTGCACGACCGCTTTGAGTTCTCCCGGATCCCAGGGTTTAGTGATATATTTGTAAACCTGTCCTGAGTTAATTGCCTCAACCAGGTCTTCAATATCCGTGAAACCCGTTAGAATTATTCGGACTGTATCCGGAAACTGAGGTAGCGTTTTGCTCAAAAACTCGGTCCCTTTCATTTCCGGCATTCGCTGGTCTGATATAATAACGGCCACTTCTCCCTGAGTTGCCAGTAACTCCAGGGCCTCAATGCCGCTATCAGCTTTAAGAACATTAAAGTCTCTCCGGAAGGTGCGGTAGAGTAAATCTAGGTTGTCCCGCTCATCGTCAACAACCAGCATTTTAGGTTTTTTGGGTCGTTCTAGAGTCATTAGCTGACGGCAGATACTCTCCAGTTCTGGAATAGCGCAATCCATAAAGTATATCAACTCCTTGCCGCGAGTCAGGATGGATATCCCCTCCACTGAATGCTAACCATTATTAGCATTCAAGTGCAGCTATGAGAAGCCGGAAATCCCTGAGTTTTACTTCCTAAAGTGAACAGCTTGACGAATTCATAACCCCCCTAGTTCCAATGCCTATAATTCTCTCATAGCAGCTAAAAGGACTGATGCCGTTCACATACAGCCGCACTGTTCGATTTCAGGATACCGACGCCGCCGGAGTAGTTTACTTTGCTAATGTTTTGGCGATGTGTCATGAAGCATATGAAGAGTCACTGGTGGCAGTAGACATCGACTTGAGGTTATTTTTTAGCAATCCATCTGTTGCTATTCCTCTCGTTCATGCGAGTGTTGATTTCCTTCATCCCCTGTTTAGTGGCGATCGCCTGGTTATTCGCTTGCTGCCTCAATCTCTTGATGGTGAGAGCTTTAAGGTTGCTTATGAGGTTCGGATCGAGATGGTGGATAAGTCGGCTGCTAGGGCAGTGACTAGGCATGTCTGTATTGACCCGACTGTTAGAACTAGAAAGGCGTTGCCTGATGAGATGATTCGGTGGTTGGGGCGATGGGGTGGGTGAAGGAGTAACGAACCGCCGAGGCGCAGAGGACACGGAGAGGGGAGGGGTTATGGGTTTGGTTGGAGTGTTGCTGTGGCTATCTGTAGTAATTGTTGACGGTTGACTTTTCCTTGAGCGTTGCGGGGTAAGTTTTCGACTGGGATCCAGTGCTTGGGTTGCTTGAATTTACTGAGTTTGTTTTTGAGTGCGGCTTGGAGGGTGGAGGGATGAGTGCTGGAAACGTATATAGCCGTTACTGCTTGACCCCACTGTGGATCGGGGATGCCGATGACGCAAACGTCGTTAACAAGTTGGGTTGATTGAATTGCTGCTTCTATTTCAGCGGGAAATACGTTCTCACCGCCTGTAATGATTTTGTTGCTGCTGCGACCTACGATATGCAAATTACCTTGGTCGTCAAAAAAACCTAGGTCATCTAACTGAAGGCTACTTCGGTTAGGGAAGAGGTCTGGATAATAGCCTAGTGCTAGTGATTCAGCTTGGATGCTGATCGTTCCTGTTTGGTTTGCAGCTAACTGTTGACCTGTGGAGCTATGGATCGTTACTCTGGCATGGGGTAGGACCTGTCCGCAGCTCACTGCGCCATTGAGAAAGGCTTCTGGCTTCAGAGTGACAATCTGTGAAGCTGTTTCTGTCATACCGTAGGTGAGGGATAGTCGGATGTTGTGGCTTCTTGCCTGTTCTAAGAGTCTCGGCCAAGCTGGAGCGCCTCCCACTAGCACTGTTTGAAAGCGGGATAACCAGGTGGCTGTATCTGGTTGCAGCAGACGCTGTAGTTGGGTTGGCACGAGCGATATGAAGAAGTTACTTGGGTCAACTGCTGCTATTGATCGCTCTCGTAGAGGCGCAAAGGCGCAAAGGGAGTTGCTGGTGATCCGGGCGGTTGCTAGTTCTTTGAGCGTTACGATGGCTAACTGACCACCAGTGGTAAAGGAGCGAAGGAATTGCATAAGGCCACTGACATGGTGCAGTGGCAATGTACAGAATGAATTGACTCTCTGGAGTTGGAAATATTGCTTAAACCCTTGTACGGATGCCATCAAGGTTTTCCATGTGTGGATGGCAAAACGAATGTGGCCTGATGAACCGCCGGTAGGAATCATGATCCATTGGGGGTTGAGGACTTTGGGTTGAGAACTGGGATAGTAAGCTGTTACCGACGAACCCCAATCTCCATGTCCTAAAATTAAATCTGGCTGCACTAGTCTGAAGACTTGTTGCCATTCTTGTTCTACCCAATTGGGATTACCGAGAAATACGGGGCAACCGGCAGCGCAAGCCGCAACAAAACCTGCCAGAAACCGCAGGGGGTCGCCCTCGGCTAAGAGAACTTTGGGTGGTATGTGGTGTGATTGGGTCAGCTCTAAGTACAATTGCTCAGTCAATTGGGCGAATCGACAACTGTCATGACCGATGAGCCAAGGTTCTCTGGCCCGGTTTCTAAGATGGTCTAGTGGTTCCATAGTCGCTCAAGCCAGTCATCACTTGGATCAAGCCAGTCATTGACACCAAACCCTATAGCCCTGTTGTGGTGGGATAGTTCATCTGCCAGCTTTAGTGCCGCTTGTCTGCCGATTGTTGTTTCGAACACTGATGAAAATACAGCATCAATTTCATGTTTGCTGCAAAACTGCCGAAGACGAGTTGGGGATCCTGCTATGCATGGCTTAATCACAAAAATTCCTCGCCAACCTTGTCTGTACGCAGCTTCTAACTGCTCGATTGTGGCAACTGATTCATCCAAGGCAATCTGGGTGGAGTAGCGATCGCTCAATTCCAGCATGGCATCGAATTGCTCCACAGGTAGCGGCTGCTCTAAAAATTCAACTTCAGCCTGATCGCACACCTCCAGCCATTCCTCAGCCTCTTGCCAATTCAGTCCCCCATTGGCATCTAACCTTACTTGGGCGGCGGCTGGTAGTTGTTGGGTCAACTGGTGAAACATCTTGAGTTCCTCTGCAATGGGAGCAACGCCAATTTTCCATTTAAAGCTGCGATATCCATGATTCCACAGAGTGTGCCACTGCTGTAAAGCAGCTTCTCCGGTCGCTAGTAAGCCACAGATCGGAGTGGGGGAGTAAGGAGGTGAGAGGGTAAGAGGGTGAAGAGGTGAGGAGGAAATTTCGCCTCTATTCTCTCCCCATTTACCCCTTATCTCCAAAGGGGACCCCCA